>PADE01000045.1 GCA_002702965.1 Planctomycetaceae bacterium | reverse complement strand
GTTGGTCTTCGACGCGCACTTCGATTCCTACCGAGGCGTGATTCTTCAGTGTCGTGTCATGGAGGGCACGCTCAAGACGCGCGACACCATTCACTTCATGCACTCGGACCGCAATCACGCCGTCGAGGAGTTGGGCTACAACCAGTTGAAGCTCAATCCAAGAGAACAGCTCAGCGCCGGGGAGGTCGGCTATGTCGTCGCTGGAATCAAGAGCGTACGGGAGATTGAGATCGGCGATACGATCACGCTTGTGGATCGTCCGGCAGCAACGCCGATTGCTGGCTATCAGGAAGCCAAGCAGGTCGTCTTTTCTTCGATCTACCCGATGAGCACAGACGAGTACAAGGATCTTACGAAGGCCCTCGACAAGCTGGCGATCAACGACGCGGCACTCACCTATGAAAAAGATAGTTCGGCGGCGCTCGGCTTCGGATTTCGCTGCGGATTCCTCGGCCTGCTGCACTTGGACGTGATTCAGGATCGCCTGCAGCGAGAATTTGACATCGGCCTGGTCATTTCGGCGCCTTCGGTAAAGTACCAAGTCGCCTTGAAAGACGGCGCGACGATCGACGTCGACAATCCCAGCTACTGGCCCGATCCGACGAAGATCGACTCGGCCACCGAGCCTTATATTCGGGCGTCGATTCTCACACCCGAGGAGTACGTCGGTCCTGTCATGGAGCTGTGCAGAGAACATCGCTCGGACAGTCAGACGATGAATTACCTCTCTGCGCGGCGGCTCGAAGTGATCAGTGAGATGCCCCTTGGGGAGGTGCTCTTCGATTTTTACGGCAAGCTCAAGACGATCACGCGAGGGTACGGGTCGTTTGACTATGTTCCGATTGAATATCGAGATACCGACGTTGTGAAAGTCGACATCCTGGTCAACAAAGAACCGGTCGACACGCTTTCCTACCTGGTTCATCGCGACAAGGCGCGCCCGCGGGCGCTCCACTACTGTGAGCAACTGGCCGAAGCGATTCCCCGTCACCAGTTCAAGATCCCGATCCAGGGCGTGATTGGCGGTAAAGTCATCGCGCGATCGACGATCCAGCCGTACCGCAAGGATGTCACCGCGAAGCTCTATGGGGGCGACGTAACGCGGAAGAACAAGCTCCTCGACAAACAGAAAAAGGGGAAGGCAAAAATGAAACAGTTCGGCCAAGTCAACATTCCCCAAAAAGCCTTCGTCTCGGTACTTTGCGCCGATCGGGGGTAGACCATCGGGAGACGGTGGCCGAGCTGCCCTGCCTGTCGCGCCCCAGCCGCAAATGGGCAGTGGCGATGTCCCGTTCAACCAAGGAATCCGCGCAGACGGGGCGGGGCGGCCGAGGACTGCTCCTGGAACACGGCCGCAAGCCCTCTATATTGGTAGAGACCGGACGCACCGTACGAACACGCCACCGAAACTGTCCGCCGACGCTCCCGCTCGTGCGCGGCCGCCGGGTTTGCCATACGCCGAATGCAGAACCGACTTCTGCCTGATGACGTAACCGAACTGACCGCTGTCATGCACGCTCCGAGGCCAGAACCAATGAAGCGATTCAGCGCACTTGCGCCGGTATGGACTGTCGCCGTATGTTGCCTGTCGTTTTGCCCGGCGCTGCGCGGGGCGCCACCAGCCACCGCGGAGGGTGACGACCAGAATCCGCAACCAGGGGCTCAGCGAGCAAACGACTTCATTCGTGTCGCCCGCAACGCGCAGCAGCAACCGGTGGCCTTGGAGATATCGACCGTCCGTTTCATCAAGCAGGTCCTCAGAGATCGTGTCGAAGAGGGAGTGGTCGTGAAGCGGAAGATCCCGATCGCGGTCGACCTGATCAGCGCCGTTCACATCGGGGACCGGCCGTACTATCAGAAGCTGAATCAACAATTCGGCACGTACGACGTGGTATTGTACGAGCTGGTCGCCGACAAGGACTCGCGGACTCCCCCGAAAGGCCAACGCCCCGACGATCTGACGGCGCTGCTGCGACTCACGATGAACGTGGCCCTCCGGCTCGATCACCAATTGGATCACATCGATTATCAGAAAAAGAACCTGGTCCACGCCGATCTGTCGCCTGCCGAAATGGCCGCCGCGATCCAGAAGCGTGGCGACGACTTGAGCACGATCGCGCTGGGAGTGTTGGCCGATGCAATCCGCAGGCAGAATCTCGCCGGGCAAGCGGGAGCTGCTCGGCCACAAGAGGAAATGAACTTGCTGGCCGCATTCACCGAGCCAGACGGTCCCCTCAAGCTGAAACGGCTGCTCGCAGAGCAACTCGCCGCACCAGGAGCCGCAGGCGGGTTGGGTCGCACGCTCGATGAAATTCTGATTGCCGATCGCAACCAGGCGGCGATCCGTGTGCTTCACGAGCAGTTGGACATGGGACACGAGAAGCTCGCCATTTTTTACGGTGCCGGTCACATGTCTGATTTCAGCGAGCGACTGCGGGAGATCGGTTTTCAGCAGGACGCCGTGACCTGGACAACGGCCTGGAACTTGAAGTCCCCCAAGAGCGAGCTATTCGGCCTTCTGAAGCTGCTCCAAACCCTGACCAAATGAATCCGGCGCCCTCAACCGCCTAGAACCGGCGCCCTCCCGCACTGCGCCGACACCCTGCTCGGGCGGCACAGCAGCCCTACGCGGACGGGGTCGGAACGGGGGTGGGGGCGGTCGCTCCGCGCGTCCAACCGGGCAGCTCAACGCTCCCTCGATTTCGGATCGAGTCTCGATTGCGGCGCAATGGCCGCCCTTGATGGCGCGGCGAGAGAGAGTGAATCGTGTGTCGCAAGATGACGATTCGGAGTATCATCGAGCCGTGTGTCGAGTGGATTATGGCCCGTGGGGTTGTTTGCGGAATCGATCGATGCGGCAGCTACCTGTTTTCGCGCTGATTTGTCTGGCCGGTACGAGCGCAGCTGTGTCTCGAGCGCCGGCTGCCGAGGAATCGCTGCACGCAGCCATCGATCGCTTGATCGACGCCAAAGTGGGTCCGGCCGAAACGGCTCCCGTCGCCGACGACGCCGAGTTCCTTCGCCGCGTCATGCTCGATCTGGCCGGCCGCATCCCCACGGCGAACGAGACACGGCGTTTCCTGGAGGGCCCGTCGGCAACCAAACGCGAGACTTTGATCGAGCGGTTGCTGGGCGGTGATGACTACCCGCGCCGGATGCAGGAGTTGTTCCACGTGATGTTGATGGAACGCCGAGGCGAGCACCCCGAGTGGTCAAACTTCCTGCGAACGGCGTTCGCCGAGAACCTCCCCTGGGATCGGTTGGCACGCGCGATGCTGTTTCCCGATGCGGCGAGTGAAAATCAACGGGGAGCAGCCTATTTCCTCACCGCCCGACTGACCAAAGAAGGAGCGATGGCTCCCGTCGACGTGCCGGGCCTGACACGAGATGTGGGGCGATTGCTCGCTGGCGTCGATTTCGGCTGTGCCCAGTGTCATGACCATCTCAGCATCGACGATTACAAGCAGATCGATTTCCAGGGTCTGCACATGATCTTCGAGAACATGCAGTCACGGGGCGGGTTAGAGTACCCGGCGGTGACCGAGAAGGTCCTCACCAAGGGAAAGGAGTTCAGATCGGTTTTCGCGCCGGACCGCCGCACGACCATGTTGCGGATCCCGGGAGACGGCGACGTACCGATCGCCACATTCGCGCCGGGTGAGGAGTTCTTGATCGCACCCGATGGGAAGGCCAGAACCCCCGGCGTGCTCAAGTTCAGTCCTCTCCAAGAACTCTCTTACCGCCTGGCCCGCAGCGACAATCACCTGTTCACGCGCAACATCGTCAATCGCCTGTGGTTCGTCATGATGGGACAGGGGCTGGTTGAGCCGCTGGACTTGTTCCACTCGGCCAATCCGCCCTCGCATCCCAAATTGCTCGCTCACCTGGCGTCGGAGTTCTCCGCGCACGCCTTTGACATCAAATGGTTTCTCGGCCAACTGGCGCGTACCAAATGTTACCAGCGAAGTTCTCGATTTCCGGGCGACTCGGCACTGCCCGACACCAAGACTTACCGTGTGGCCAACCAAAAACGGCTGTCAGCCGAGCAACTCTTCTGGAGCACGTTGATTGCCACCGGCGAATTCGATCGCGTTCGCCAAGGGGGCGAAATGGGACTCGAGCAAGTGGTCGCCGAGGTCGAGGCGCTCGGGGCATTGCAGAAGCAGTTCATCAAGATCTTTGCCAATCCTCCCAAAGAGCCCGAGGTGACGTTTACCCCGACGGTCAAGGCGGCTCTGTACCTGATGCACGACCAGGAAGTGTTGAAGCTGTTGACCCCGCAATCGGGTAACCTGATCGATCGACTCGCGGCACAAAGCGATTCGCGGAAGATCGCCGAAGGCGCGTTCCTGGCGGTGGTCAGCCGCCTCCCGACCGCCGCGGACCTCGCCGAGGTCGAACCATTTCTGGAAAACAAGACCGCATCCGCCCGCACCGAGGCGATCGGTCAATTGGTCTGGGCGCTGATTTGCTCGACCGAGTTCTTGGTCAATCACTGAATAGCAACCACCCAACACTGTGAGCAGCCGAGTGCGGAAAGACCAGTACGAGCGGCTGTCGGAGAGAAACGCATGAGCCACTGTGGGTCCTTCGCGCACGACTGGTCGCGGCGCCGCCTCCTGGGGACGATCGCCGGCGGTCTGGCTGGCGGCGGTCTGGGAGAGTTGTTGGAGCCGGTGGTGGCCGAACAGCTGGCGCGCAGCGACAAGCAGATCCTGTTGATATGGCTCGACGGGGGGATGAGCCAATTGGAGAGCTGGGATCCCAAACCGCAAACTGCGTTCGGGGGCCCCTTCCGTTCGATCCCCACGACGCTGCCGAGTGTCCACGTCAGCGAATTGATGCCGCGGCTCGCGCAGCGGATGCAGCGGCTGGCGGTGGTTCGGTCGATGAAGACCGAGGATGCGAATCACTCGTCGGGCGTCCCCAAGATCATGCGCGGGCACCCACCCAACCGGGGCGTGACCTATCCCTTCTTCGGGTCNGCGGTCGCCAAGTTGATGGGGCCGACCGAGAGCGGACTGCCCCCCTATGTGTGGGTCAAGCCAGGCAACGGTGGGTTCATCGCCAAACACGCCGGTTTCCTAGGCGCCCGGTACGGTGCCTTNGCGTTGGGAGACGGCCATCCCCCGGCCCACCTGGTCCGACCCGACACGATCACCGCGGACGCCGATGCCGCGCGCCAGGAACTGCGCAAGAAATTCAATCGCCGTTTTGCCAACCGGCGACGGCGGGCGTTCAACGAGGCCAACAGTCACGTCTACGATGTGGCGCAAACGCTGATGAAGCACGTCGAGCTGTTCGACGAAGAGTCGCTCCCCGAGCGCGATCGGCAGCGGTACGGGACCCATGACCTGGGCCGCCACACGCTGCTCGCTCGACGACTGATCGAAGCCGGGGTCCGCTTTGTCCAGGTCACCTCCTACGGCTGGGATACACACGGCGACAACTTCAATTCGCACGCCAGTCGGATGCCGAAAGTCGACCAATCGGTCTCGGCGTTGATCGATGACCTGTTCGATCGGGGTCTCGACGAGCGGGTNTTGGTGGTCGTGATGGCCGAGTTCGGCCGGACGCCACGGATCAATGGATCGGTAGGCCGCGACCATTGGCCCGACGCCTGGTCGGTGGCGATGAGCGGATGCGGAATTCGCAATGGCACGGTGGTCGGCGAGACATTGGCCGACGGGACCGATGTAAAAACCGAGCCGTACGATATCGGCCACATGTTCCATACGTGGTTCTCGGCCGTGGGACTCGATTCGGCCAAGGCCCAATANGCCAACGGCACGCAGCCACTCCCGATCGCGCACGACGGCATGCACAAGGTGGCTGCGCTATTGAGCTGAGCAACGGTGGGGCGGAGAGAACAAATGACAGAGACAACGGACAACTCGCAGCAGCCCTCCGACGAGCCACGCGAGCTCCTGAAACTCGACTGTGATCGCCAGTTGACCGTCGCGCGTTTCACGCGGTGCGGACGGATGCTGATCGCCGGCGGGTACGATGGGACGATCCGCCGCTGGCGGATCGCAGGTGAANCCCCCGTCGAAGCCGACCGATTCGAGGGACACCACGGTTGGGTGTCGTGCCTGGAAGTGCAACCGGGTGGCCAACGGGTGTTCAGCGCCGACAGTTGGGGCCGACTGCAGGCGGTTGACGCAATAACTGACCAGCCCACAGTCGTCTGGCACCACGAACAGGCGCATCACGGCTGGATCCGTTCGCTGGCTGTGTCGGCAGACGGCCAGGCGGTCGTGACGGCCGGGAGAGACGACGCGGTCCGCGTGTGGTCGGCTGACGACGGCAGCCTGTTGCACGAATTGAGCGATCATCCCAGCGAGGTGTTCGCGGTGGCCATTCACCCCGACAAGCAGACGCTTGTCTCGGCCGATCTGTACGGCGTGCTCCGGCAATTCAAACTACCCGGTGGCGAGCTTGTCGGTGAGACGCGGTTCGAAAAGATGCACTACTACGAGCGGCTCCAGGATGTCGGCGGTCTGCGGCTGTTGCAGTTCCANGACGNGGGAGACACGCTGATCTGCGCCGGNGGCGAGCCGCAAAANACCGGGCGGNCGATCGCCATTCCAACCATCCATTGGCTCNAGTGGCCGAGCCTGAAGCCCCGGCACACCGTTCGCTTGGGACCGCAAAATCATGGTTTTGTCTTTGATCTCGCCTGGCACCCACAGGAGTACTGGGCGATCGTCACCAGCGGTCAGCCCGGCAGTGGCCAGTTCCTATTGCTCAAGGCCGACGCGGAAAAGCCGTTTTTCACGTCGACCAAGATGTCCAACTGCCACAGCCTGGCGGTCCACCCCGATGGTCGGGTCGTGGTCACCGCCTCAAACCGCAACAGCCAAGGCAACGGCGCAGTCCGCGACAAGCAAGGCCGGTACGTCGGCAATTACTCACCACTTTATCTGTTTGCGCCGGCGGGTGCCCAACAGATTCCCCCCGCCGACGCGCAGCCGGTCGAACCACGCTAGTTTCTCGGATNNCAATTGGGGCTGGGAACCGGCGGCTGGCGTCCACCGCGATCGNTTTGAGGCACGCCGTTGCCAGCCATCATTTCGATGCGGTCTTGAAGCGGATGGAATACAGGTCCGCGTCCTTCAATTCGAACCTGATCCGGACCGCCTTCCCCGCCAAACCGCCGACGTCGGCTCCTCGTTGCCAACGCATCACACCGTCGAGCGAGTCGCCGTACAATCGATGGCAATCAGACAACGTGTAGCCCGGTATCGGGTCACCGTCGGCATCCAGCATGGCCGCCCGGATCGTGCCGACCGCGGATGTCGAGAAGTTCAACGATAGTCGATTGCCCGCAAAACGAACCGACTTCGTGGTGAACTGCCCCCCCGCGAGCGGAGCTTCCACCGACACGAAACCGTCGATGCGAATGGTGTGTCGCCGGATGGTGACGCTGTTTCCCTGTAGTGCACTCTCGGTGACATAGATCGAAAGTTCCCGGGGGGCGTCGGCCANNTCTGACTGGGTTTCAACGAGGCCCCAGTTTTGATAGTTGTCACCNTAGAACCAATTATCTTTTAACCGCAGGCCGGGACGGATGAACGATTCGGGCCAGACGTGGAACGTGTGGCCATCGCGACTGGACATGAACATGCCGTCCGTCAGTGCGGATCCCTCTCGCTTGGACACGGCGCCNCGCAACTGCCGAAACGCCNGGTTGGGCAGCGTCTTGGTGGTTTCATTCCAGCCGCGATCGATGTAACGCGTCGGGAAACCGACAAACAGATGCGGCGCCCGGTAGTAAGGGGTGATGTTGTTGGTATAGAGTTGGCTGACTCGGCCGTGGGGATGGTCCTGCGTGGAGTCACGAGGCGGACGGCCAGCCGCTTCCAGGGGCGGGCCGTAAGCGAGAAACGTCGAGTCCGCCCACTTCAGGAAGTTGGTCGACGTACTGGTGCGGATGTCTCGACCATTGCGGAAATCCCGATGATACTCCCGGTACTCTCGGCGGATCGCGTCCCAAAAAACAACGTTGTGCGAGTCGAAGGCTCCGTTGGTGATCACCGGTTCATCGCGCATCTTCGACCAGTGGATTCCATCGGCGGATTGGAAAGCGTACAGCCCCCCCTCGCCGTGTCCGACCGCTTTGTACCGTTCGTCCGGCGGACACGAGGGACGGCCGTCGATGAAGGGNGAGAAGTTGTGGACACCGACACCCTTCCAGAGAATATTGTTCTGCTTGTTGCCCTCGAATTCATGCAGTCCGAGTTGGGGCCGACGCCAATCGATACCGTCGTTGCTGTGGGCATAACAGACAACCTCGGGGTGGGTTAGATGCAATCCCTGTTTGTCGTACAACACATTTCGACCGCGGTAGTACATCCGATAGCGATCCCCGTCCTGAAAAACCGTCATGTAATAGCTCTCGTTGCCCTCCCAGGGTTTGTCGAATACGAAGCTGATCTCGCGTGGTGTCGGCCGGTGAAGCCGCAGTCGCGCTCCCGCGAACGCGTCGATCAGATGATCATCGACGAACAACTCCCTGCGGGCCCCGATGTCGATGACGGACGGCTCCGCGGCAGCGCTGGGAACCGTCAGCACCCACAACCAAAACAATAACGCAACGCGTGAAAGACTCATTTGCTTTGCTCCTACTGGGCCGCTCGATACCCACCGCCGTCTCCTGCCATCCTAACAAGTCCAGCCAGGCCAACTCCAGGGACCCCTTGCGACCGAGCCCGGTTGCCGGTCCGCGTCGCCGCGGATACCGTAACCGACGAATGGCTCGGTGTGACGGTTGGGTCTCCAAGTCCATGGGCCAGAAGATTCCGCGATGGATCGNAAGCCGTGCCACGAACGGGAGAAACGCATGGTCCGACTGGCATGCCGNAAGAGGGGTCCGCAAGTGACGCGCCGNNNTCGACAGCCCACGGCCGCGCTGTGCGGGGCGCTGCTAGTCTCTCTGCTGGCGATTCGGCTGGTTGCCGCCGAACCGGCGCGACCGAACATTCTCTTTTTTCTGGTAGACGATCTCGGCTGGCGGGACGTGGGCTGTTACGGCAGCGATTTCTACGACACGCCCCATATCGATCGGTTTGCCAAGACGGGCGTCCGATTTACGCAGGCCTACGCGGCGTGTCACGTNTGCTCGCCCACGCGCGCCAGTATTCTCACAGGCAAGTATCCCGCCCGGCTCAAGTTGACCGACTGGATTCCCGGGCGGCGTGACTTTCCGTTTCAAAGGCTGAAGAACGTTCGCACGTTGCAGCATCTTCCCTACGACGAACAGACGCTGGCAGAGACGTTGCGGGCGGCCGGATACCGAACAGCGGCGATTGGCAAATGGCACCTGGGCAGCGAGCCCTCGGGACCGCATGCTCATGGTTTTGAGCACCATCTACCGCGTGACTGGCCACGCGGGGCACCCAACCGAACCTACTACTCGCCCTACAACCTGAAAGGACTGGAGGGACCGGCGGGGGAGTATCTCACCGATCGTCTGACAGACGAGGCGGAGAAGTTTATCGAGTCCAGCAAGGATCAGCCGTTCTTCCTCTACCTGGCACACTTTGCCGTGCACGACCCGATCCAGGGTCGCCGTGACCTGGTCAAAAAGTACCGGCAGAAACTGAACGACCGGCCACGGCGCCGAGGGCACGACTTTGTCTTGGAAGGGAATCCGGACGACCAGCAGCCACTCACCAGGGAACAGCTGCAGAGCCGAATTGAGGAACCCGCCTACGCGGGTTACCGAGTGCTACCGCGGCGCACCGTGAAGATCAAGCAGCACCAGGACAACGTCCAGTTTGCCGGCATGGTGGAAGCCGTCGATCAAAGCCTGGGGCGATTGCTGGCGAAGCTCAAGTCGTTAAGACTCGACAGGCAAACGGTCGTGATCTTCTTCTCCGACAACGGTGGCATGGCGGGGGGTAACTTCGGCTTTCCAGGCCGCGTGGTGCGGGCGGACCGCTTGAATCGAGCCTATTCGACATCGAACCTTCCCCTGCGCGGTGCCAAGGGCTGGCTCTACGAAGGGGGTATTCGTGAGCCAATGATCGTACGCTGGCCTCAGCAGGGAGAAGCGGGATCAACCTGTGACACTCCGGTCATCAGCACCGATTTCTATCCAACCATTTTGGAGATGGCGGGATTACCATTGCAGCCAAAGCAACACGCCGATGGGGTCAGCCTGACGGGCCTGCTGCGGGGCGAGAAGACGCTGGCGCGGAGAGCTATTTTCTGGCACTTTCCGCACTACAGCAATCACGGAATGCAGAGTCCGGGTGGTGCCGTGCGGGCTGGCGACTACAAACTCCTTGAGTATTTTGAAAACAACACCGTGCAGTTGTTTAACCTCCGCGAAGATATTGGCGAACAACACGACCTCGCGCAGGCGGAACCGGCAAAAGCGCGNGAGCTGCGCAGTATGTTGCACGCCTGGAGGGAAGATGTCTCTGCCCAGATGCTGGTCGCAAACCCGGACTACAAGGCGACCCGCGAATAATCCCCCGCGCGCCGTGTGCCGCCTGGATGGCCGCCTCGCGATACGATGGTCCACCGCCGTGACCAGCCAAAATGATCAGGCTGCGGTCGCGTTTTTAGGGCCCGCTGCGCGTCCGGCCGCGCGTTTCCAAAGGCTCCACTCGGGAGCGGGGGAGTGAAGGGTGCGGCCGATTACCGCTTCGGAATGACAGCGAGCCCCACCTTTGGGGTCGTTCGAAAGTACCCCAGCGGCTTGTCCTTTTCGTCGGTGATCAGCCAACTGGCATTGGCAAAGGTACTCTGTTTGCGGGTGCCACCCGGCTTCAGCTCCCCGTAGAGTTTCAAACCGCCGCCGTATTCGACCCAAAAGATCTTCACCTTCTGGCCCGCCTTGTTCTGGAAAATCACGGTCGTCGATGACCCCGACACCGATTTGGGCGGCAAATCGTCTCCCACCTCGGTCCATTTCAGCTTCTCGCTGGGCCCCAGCCAGCGGTCTGTCCGGAACGGACTGGCGGGGATGCCCTCCTTGTTGTAGAGGTTGGCCTTGGCGGGATTCATCGTGAAGGCGTAACGGACCGCCACCGGCTCGGGCACATCCGCGGATTTCACCACGACCGTGTCGCCATCGATGGTCGCCTCGGCCCAGAACCATTTTCTGTCTACGCCGGCGATGGCGAAGTGCTCGAGTGTGCCGTCCTGTATCTGCTCCGTCGGTTTCAGGCCATTCTTTTGACCCACCATCAATCCCTCGCCGACGTACTGAAAGGTGAGTCGGATGGCGTCGCCTTCAACCTTGTGATCCTTGTAGAGCGGCCCCGCGGGAACCAGATCCCGCTCGCCGTAAGTCTGGTGCAGCGCCCACTGCGCCAGCCGCCAGCCGACATCCTGCTTGTTCCGCGGGTGGATGTCGTTGGCTGCTCCGATATCGGTGATCACCGCCATCCCGGTCCCCGGAATATCAAGCGCCTGGGTCTGGGCTTCCCGGATCTTCGCCCAGCCATCACCCCCGGCCGGATGCCGGTTTTCCTGTTGAAAATTGGCGAGTTGGACCCAATAGAACGCCAGGTCTTTGTTCTGAAAGATCTGCCGCCAGCCGTTCACCAGGGCATGTTTCTTGTGGTAGTAGGTGACCCCCTCACCGCCGTTGGACTCGCCCTGGTACCAGATTCCACCCCGCATCGCGAAGGGGGCCAGCGGATGGACCATCGAGTTGTAGATCGCCGCGGGTGAACCGCCGCCAACTTTGGTGTCGGCCTTGTAGTTCCTGACCTGCGCCGCGATTTCGGACAACTCGGGAACCGATTCGAAACCGGCCAATGTCGTCCAGGGCTCGATTCGCGTCCCCCCCCAATTGGAGCCGATCAGACCGACCGGAACATCCAGCTCCAGGTGCAAACGGCGGCCAAAGAAATAGCCAACGGCGCTAAAACCGTTTGCTGATCTCGGCTGACAGACCTGCCAGCTACCCGCGCCGGTCTCCTTGGGCAGGGGACTGGTCGTATGACCCGGCACATTGAAGAGCCTGATCACGGGGTGATTTGCAGCAGACACTTCCGCCTTACCATTCAGGCTGGCGTTCAAGCTCCACTCCATATTCGACTGGCCCGAGCAGATCCATACTTCGCCCACCAATACGTTGTCCAGCGAAATCTTGTTGTTGCCCGTTACGGTCATACGGGCGGGGCTGCTGTTGGCCGTCAGCGGATCGAGCTTCACCATCCATTTACCGTCGTCGCCCGCCGTGGTCGTCTTGGTTTGACCGGCGAATGAGACCGAGACTTTTTCCGCCGCATCCGCCCAACCCCAAACGGGTACCGGAAGGTCACGCTGCAAGACCATCCCACTGCCCAGCACATTCGGCAATTTCACGTCGGCCGAAGCCGTAACAGCCAGTTCAGAAACAGCCAAGAGCAGCGCGATTTGCAAACAGCAACTAAACGTACGGAGTTTCATAGTCGATCGATTCGGGGTTAGGTGTACGCGGTGGGCTGGGAGATGTTCGGGTCCTGAAGCAACGTCGCGAGAACCGACCGCGCGAGCAGCGTGACGGATCTGCTCGCCGCCGCCGCGGTCCGCGGTGTATAGCAAATTCGGCGAACGCGACCTTGCGGTTGGACTTGACGAAAAGTCGATCGAGAACGAGTCCGTGTCAGGTTATCATCTGCCACGGACTGTTGAAACCGGCGCACAAGAACCGCGCTCCCCATGCGCCGCCGGACGCCCAGAATCCGGATCGGACGAGGCGGTGACTCGCACCCGCTTGATCGAGACTCTTGCGGCCTGTGTCCGGGCGCTGTCGAGCGGTGACCGTCTTGCGCTGCCACGATCGACTACTCGATGCTCGACGAAAGCGGATTCACCTCTGGTTGCCGCCAGCCAGCTTCCGGTCGTGCACAACGCATTGACTTCGCTCCGCCTTCCTCGGATGATACGACTCCACCCAATCGACCGCGACATCAACGCGGGCATCTCCCATAGGCTGGCCAGTTGTGATGCAATGTCCACGTGACGGAACGACCCTGACGAGTGAACCATACGAAGGCGACGTCGTGGTTGAACGCTGCGCTTCGTGTGCTGGGTTGTGGCTCGATCCCGGTGAATTAAAAGCGGTACAAGAGACAATTGAACATGACTACGCGGGCGAACTACAGCAAATCAACGCGGTCGCGCGGGCCTACGAAATTGCTCGCCAGCAAGCGCGTCCGGAGATCGACTGTCCGGTGTGCCACAGCGATTTGGAGCCGAGGGAATACGCCTACTGTTCTCAGATCTTGATCGATCGCTGTGTAACTTGTGGGGGTGTCTGGCTCGATGCGGGCGAATTGCAAGCCTTGGAAAAGTTCTTTGAAACGGCGAGAGCGGAATCACAAGAGGAGCAAGCGCAAGAGGAAGCTCGATCCGAGATGCGCCGTGGATTCTTCGCCAGCTTATGGCAGCGTCTTGTTTGAGTTCCGCGTAACAGCGGGCGCGCCGGCCACGCGATGCGCCGAGAACAACCGCCGCGCCGCAGTCCGATCCCGGGACTGATAGCAGCCGGTCAGCGGGCGTCGTTAGCCGCCCGCTGCGGTCTGAAAAAGCCGCCCTTGGAAACTTGCTCCCGCGACGGAACGGTCCAGCGGAGCACGTTCAGACCTCGATCGCCCGCGGCCCGGTTGTCGTGTACCGTGACGATCGTGTCGTCGTTCACTACCACCGAGTTCGCGTAGAGGCCACCGTGGTGCAGTTCAAAGACGGTACGGCTCCAGGTTTTACCCTCGTCGTAGCTGACCAGAAACCGCTGGCCGAACCGTCGGCCTCCGACCGTCGTCTTATGGCCAAAGGGGAGCACAAGCGTCCCGTCTGAGAGCCGGACCAGACAGCCGGTCTGCTGCAACCATCCGGTCACGAGCTGCGGCGCACTCCACGTCCGGCCACCGTCGTCAGAGGCAACCAGCGCGGTCTGCTTGAACACGCTGTGACCCCCGACTCCGAGCGCGCCAAACCTCTGGCACTCGAGACATTGATCGCGGGCGTGATCCGGGTCGAACCAGATCGGTGCCGCCAGCTCAGCCGAATCGGAGGGGAGCTTCTTCCGCTGGAACCGCACGGCCGCCAACAATCGGCCACTCGGCAACACCAGCACATCGGCCTCACAACTATGCGGGCCGAGCGAACCGGACCGCTGCCAAGTCTTGCCGTCATCGGCCGAGACGTACAGGAACGCCTGAAACCAGTGTTTTGACTTCGGCACCGGGCGACCGAGGCGAGCCGCATTCCAGGTCTCCATCGGCAGACCGATGGCACCGCCCGGCAGCCGGACGAACCGAGCGCGGCCGGTCCCGACGCAATTGAATTTCCCGTCTCCGAGCTTCACCGGGGCTGTCCACGTCTGGCCGCGGTCGGTCGATCGCAAAACATAACATTCGGCATGGAACGTCTCGGCATAGCTATCGTAGGGACGTCCATCATTGAATTGCTTCGTATAGTGAAACAGGAGCGTTCCCTTGGCCGTCACGCCGCAGCCATCGAGATTGAGCCCCAGCAGCTTGAAACCCTGCGGGATGGAGTCATCGATGGGTACTTCACATAGCACGCGCCACGTGCGCCCGCCGTCGGTCGACTGGACCAGCGTGCGACCGGCGTTGGCAATCAGCTCGTCCTTGAGGCCGCGCACGACAACGGGTTGGGCTGCGCTGAATCGCGTTTGAACCTGTTGACAATTCCATGGCGTCTTGGGGCGGGCGAATGTCTGGGCCAAGTCGGGATGGTAATCGGCCCACG
>PADE01000044.1 GCA_002702965.1 Planctomycetaceae bacterium | reverse complement strand
CAGGTGGTCGGTGACACGGTCTTTATTTTCTATTCGGCGGTGCAGGGAGATCACACTTACAACGTGCTCCAGCATGCCCAGCCGGGGGACGCCGACTACGAGAAATTTCGCCAGCGGGCGACCGCCTCGATCGGTGTGGCGACGATTCGCAGAGACGGATTTGTTTCGCTCGATGCGGGTGACGAACAGGGTGTTTTAGTGACGCGTCGGTTTCCCTGGCCGGGCCAGCGGCGGCTGCACATCAATGCGGACTTGTCCGGCGGTAGCATGGTCGT
Source organism: Planctomycetaceae bacterium (assembly GCA_002702965.1). Classification (GTDB taxonomy): domain Bacteria; phylum Planctomycetota; class Planctomycetia; order Pirellulales; family Pirellulaceae; genus UBA9264. Next base: position 24,569 of record PADE01000044.1, on the reverse strand, counting down.
GGAAGTGGTGGCGCCGGGGGGCCGTGTTTTGGCTCGATCGCCTCGGGTGACGGGAGATCAGCGCGGTTTCGCCGTCGGGTTTGACGAACACCTCCGAGACTCCCAACGCGTCGCTGTCCAGCTTCGCTTTCGACTCACGCATGCCAAGTTCTATGCGTTTTGGTTCGAGTAAGGGAAGCCTGGTCGCGCACCCCGGTTGTAACCTAGTGAACTGCCGGTGGGGTGTCTGCCGCGGGAGACCCTGCCGACCCTCCCGGCGAGGGGGTGATTGCGGTGCGGGCAGCACGGCCTGGTTTGCTATAATACCTGGATCAGACGATTGGGACTTTTCCACCAAGAAGTGCAACATGCTGGCCGCTGAGATCGACCGTCCACTGCCCCGCCGCCGGGTGTTACAGGCCGTCGCGGGCGGTAGCCTGGGACTGACGCTAGGAGGCGTATTGCGCGCGCAGTCTGCGCTGGCGGCGACGGATTCCCCCGTGCGGACCCAACCATCGATTAAGTCCTGCATTTTGGTGTTTTATTACGGCGGGCCCAGCCATCTCGACACCTACGACATGAAGCCCGCTGGACCGACCGAGATCCGCGGCGAGTTTCGTCCGATCGATAGCGCGGTGCCCGGCCTGCAAGTGTGTGAGCATCTGCCACGGATGGCCCGCGTCATGGATCGCTGTGCGTTGATCCGCAGTATGCATCACACCAACCGGTTGCACGACTCGGCGTCGACCGAGGCCCTGACGGGACGACAGTCGCCGGTCGGAGATCGCGAGGAGTTTGCGCCAATCCCTCAGTTCTTTCCTTGTTACGGTGCGGCGGTCAGCCACCATAACCGCGATCGACTGCCCGAGATTCCTCACGCGGCGCTCCCTTGGGTCTTTCACAACGTGGTCGACACCCCCTGCCAGGGCGGCGGTTTCCTGGGGAAGGCGTTTGACCCCTTCCAAATCATCGGCGACCCGGCTACCTCATCGTATGGAAATCCGGCGCTGCGATGGGCGAGCGGCATGACGCGCCCGCGGATGGCGAACCGACGTGCGCTGCTGAGGCAATTCGAAGCCGGCGCGAGTCAATCGGTCGCGTCGGCGACCATGCGAGAGCTGCGTCTGTTCTACGACAAGGCTTATCAACTGCTCGATTCGCCGATGGTTGCGCGGGTGCTCGACGTCGAGCGGGAGGATCCTCGCATCCGCCAGCGGTACGGGATGATTCAGGAGCAGAAGCAGGCTGGCGGCAACGGTGCCGAGCGGGCGTACGGGCGGAATTTACGAGGGCAGAACTTGTTGCTCGCTCGCCGGTTGGTGGAAGCGGGTGTACCCTTCGTCAATGTGTACGATTTCAAACAACAGGGACAGAATTGGGATTCACACTCCGACAATTTTGTTCAACACAAGAGTTTTCTGCTGCCACCGGCCGATCAGTCACTCTCAGCGCTGATCGAGGATCTCCAGCAACGGGGTCTACTGGAGTCGACGCTCGTGGTCGCGATGGGCGAATTCGGCAGGACTCCCAAGATCAACGGCAACGCTGGCCGGGACCACTGGCCCGATTGTTATTCGGTCTTGCTGGCTGGCGGTGGCGTCAAGGGTGGTTACGTTTACGGTGCCAGCGATCAGCGTGGTGCGTACCCGATTGAGGACGCCGTCACGCCGGCTGACCTGGCGGCGACCATCTATTGGCGGTTTGGTATCGACCCGATGAGCGAGATCCACGACATGACCGGCCGGCCCTGGCGGCTCGCCGAGGGACGGCCGATTCGCGATTTGTTCGTCAACGGTTGAGGACACGTCGCGGGCCATTGCAACGGATTGTCGTGTCGGGCTGTTTGTTGAGACACCGATGCAGGTACAGGCGAGAATTTCGATCGTCCTATGGGGGACCGTCTTGGTAGCACCGCTGGCTGCCGAGGAACGATTGCGACTTGCCGGGCGGAATACGGAGACCCCTTTCGCTTCTCGCGCTGCGGGCGAGCGGAGTTGGCCGATCACACTGGGACCGCCCGACACCAAGGCGGCACTCGAACTACAACTGCGACAGGAAGAGCAGATTGTCGAGCGCGGCACACAGATCCGCGTTGGGAATGTGAGCGCGACACTGACCCCAACGCTGCAACTGCGGGTCGTGGNTGGGGCCAGATCGACGGCGAAATTCTCGCTACCGGTGAGACTGGTATCGGGTCATCGCGTCGAAACTCACGGACTCAGGTTCCAACCTGCCCCGGTGGATCCGCGGATCTCTTACATTCCCGATCTGGTAGACGATCTGATTCTTTACGAATCGACCGATTGGTTGTACTACCTGCCCATCGATGATCCTCATGCGTACGTCCGTCAGCCCCAGGATCCATGAGCCGTGCACATCCCCGTCGCCCGTGCCAGGGCGCTGACTCAACAGGTGTTTCAAGGCACGTTGAATGCTCCTCCTGACATTGCAAAGGCGGCTACCGAAGTGCTCGTCGATGCCGATCTGCGGGGCATTTCGAGCCATGGGATTACCTCGCTTCCCTACTATCTCGAAAAATGGCAGCAGGGCCAGATTGTTCCCAGCGCGCGGATCGATCGCGTATTCGAGACATCGACGACGGTTGTATTTGCGGGTAACCGATCGATCGGGCACTACGCATCGCGGGAGGCGATGACGGCCGCGATCGAGAAAGCGGCCGCTGTGGGGCTGGGAAGCGCGGTGGTACGCAACAGTACCCACAATGGAGCGATTTCGGCCTATACCATTCAGGCGGCTCGCTCGGGGATGATCGGGATCGCCGCGACCGCGTGCGCGCCGCACGTGGCGCCACACGGTGGTCGCCGCGGGTTGCACGGAACCAATCCCCTCAGCTACGCGCTGCCTCGCGGCGACGACGACCCGTTGGTATTTGACTTGTCGACCGGCTATTCGTCCGCCAAGTTGAAAGACGGCCTGGCCGCCGCGGGACAGTTGCCGAGAGATCGCGTGTTGGATGCCTCTGGTGAGCCGACCACCGACCCTGGCGATTTGGCAAGCGGCTGGATTCTACCGGTGGCGGGACATGTGGGTTTTGGTTTGGCGCTGATGGTCGATGCGTTGACCGCCGCCCTGGCCGACNGTCCGATCGGTCAACAGATGCCGTTGGTGTGGGAGACATCCGGTCCATACCACGGGTCGTTTTTTTGCCTGGCGGTGGATCCGCAAGCGTATGCCGGCCGCGAGGCTTTTGGCAAACGCCTCGAGGCGCTGATCGATCAGATTGAGTCGGCGCCGTCCCGTGACGAAACGAAGCCCGTTCGCTGGCCGGGGAAGCAGGGGTGGCTCAGACGGCGGGAGAANCTACGGTTGGGTATTCCTGTCGACGACAAGAAATGGAACATGCTGTTGGAATCGCTGGCAGGTCTTGGAGTCAACCTGGACTCGCTATGAGTGATGCCGAACTCCTCTCCCTGGCAGCCGGCCGGCCCCACATGNCAGTTCCGCGTCTCCCGGGGCCACCCCGCCGCTCGGTCGGTGCACCGCGACCCGCACCACGATTCCCAGCCGGCCGCTTGTCACCGAGGCTTGTTCAGCCCGGCGCACGTGACGGCTTTCCAGTCGGGTTTGGAGGTCACCGATGAGCGATTGAAGCTAGCCCGCCTGCCCTCTATATTAGACATCGTCTATTAGACATCGTCCCCTCCGGGAGCTGTAGAGGCGTCGGTTGTCGGGACTCCGCAACAGGATGCCCTTGTCGACATGGGCACCCCGGTCACATCGCATGCGGCCGGGAGACTGGAAAGGAAGCGAGCTAGTGGTAATCGAATCGGGCGAATTGGTCTGGGGAACGCTGGCTGTCTTGCTGGTCGCCGAGATCGTCTTTTGGGTGCTCAGCTTCGGAGGGGTAGCGAGTGAAGAGACCCGTTTTCGGCTGGTTGCGGCTGCGGTCGTTACCTCCTTTCCTCTGTTGGCGTTTGTGATCCAAGCGGTTGCCCCGTTGTTTCAAATGGATGTTTCGATGCGGCTCGCCTGGGGAGCGGCGGCCAGTGTGTGGGCCGTGTTGCTTTGGGCCTGTGGAATTATCTTTGGAGGTCGCCCGTCGCGGGCCGACGGCTGAGCGCCTCGACGCGGATGGACCGGCGCCCGGTGATGGACCCGGCCAATGTGATGTGGGCGGTCCCGATCTGCTTCGGCACCGCGCAGCGACCGAAAAGAGGATACTGGCATGGCGAGTCAACCGGACTGGACGGTCGTCGATTTGCATCACTTGGGTTTAACGGTCAGTGACATCGATCGCTCGATCGTGTTTTATCGCGACCTGCTGGGAATGGAGGTGGTGGGGCGGCGACCGAGTGTCACTGCCGACTATGTGGCGCTGCAGACGGGTTATCCCGAAGTCGAACTGAACGTTGCCTCGCTGCGCGTCGGTCCTCACGGCCGTCCGACACTCGAACTCGCGCAGTACATGTCGCACGTCGGCGAACCCTCGGAGCCGGCGACCAATCGGTCTGGCGCGTCGCACCTCTGTCTGGTGGTCGACGATTTAGTGGCGAGTTACGAAGCCTTGCAAGCCCGCGGCGTGCGTTTCCGTTCGAGCCCGGTCACGATCACCGCCGGTCCCAACCAAGGTGGTCTGGTCGTTTACCTGTACGATCCGGACGGGTACGTGCTCGAATTGTTCCAACCGGCGAGCCCCCTATCATGAGCACTGGTGGTGATGGCTGAAGGACCCTTTGATCTTACCGACAAGGTCGCTCTGGTGACCGGAGCCGGCCAGGGATTGGGCGCGACCGTGGCGGAGATGATGGCGGCGCACGGGGCCGTTACGATTCTGGCGGACATCGATCTGGGCGCGGCGACCACGGCCGCCGGACAGATTGCCGAACACCCGAATCACCGCGCTGAGGCGCTCGGCTGCGATGTGAGCGATAGTCANCAAATTGAACAGACGGTTGACAAGATTGTGCAGCGNCACGGTCGCATTGACATCCTTGTCAACAACGCTGGAATTCACCGACGAGTCGACCCCACGGATTGGTCTCGCGTCGACCTAGACGCGCTGCTTTCGGTGAATCTGCTGGGGAGTTTTTTTATGGCGACGGCCGTCGGCCGTGTGATGGTCGATCAACGGTCCGGTAGCATCATCAATATGTCGGCGTTGGGTGGGGGTCTGGTAGGACTGGGGCGATCGGGGAGCATGTACGGGATGACCAAAGGGGGCATCGTGGCACTGACCCGAGATCTGGCGGCCGAATGGGGAAGGCATTCGATTCGGGTCAATGCGCTGGCGCCCGGGTGGATCCGTACGCCGATGACGCGCGCACTACAGCAGGACCCGACCAGGTCCCAGAAAGTCCTCGATCGCATCCCATTGGGACGGTGGGGAGAACCACAGGAAGTGGCCGGCGCCGCGCTGTTTCTTGCCAGCGACGCNTCGCGGTATATCACAGGTCACACGATTCCGATCGATGGCGGGGCCGCCAATGTGATTAGCCTATCCCCCGAGGGGCCGCCGGCAGCCGCTGGCGGTGCTTGCGATTGAGGTTTTTTTCGACACGATGGCCGCCCACGGCCTCTTCCATAGATCATTCCGCCGCAGCGAAGTTCTCTAATTGTGACATCGATGCAGCTACACCGAATTCAACAACTCGACATTCCGGATGAGCTGATCGGTCCGCTCGTCGAATATCGGGGTGATGTGCAGGACCGGACTGCACTGCTCGCCCAGTTCGATCGAGAAGGATATCTGCTGTTGCGTGATGTANTGGATCGTTCACAGGTCATGGCGGCCCGGAAAGAGGTGTTTGACCGCCTGGCAGAGGTCGGAGAGATTCGCCCACCGGCCGAACTGGGGATCGCCACCGGCGAGAGCCAGCGGCGCGACGTGGCAGGCGATTTGGGCGAGTTCTGGCGAGGGGTCAGTTCGGGTCAGGCATTGCGTACCGTGACCCACGGGGGATCTCTGAGGGACCTAATGGGGCAGCTGCTGGGAGAACCGGCGCGGCCGCACGATCTGATTTATCTGCGTCCCATGAGCGTCGGCCGGGCCACGCGTTTGCACTACGATTTCCCGTTTTTCGCAAGGTATTCCAAGCGCATCCAGACGGCTTGGATTCCGTTGGGAGAGATTCCGCAAAGCGAAGGTCCGTTACTGGTCGTCGAGGGGTCGAATCGGTTTCTCGACTGGACTGAAACGATTCGGAATCACGATTACCAAAGCGATCATTCGAATGAAGTCGTGCAGCGGGCGGCCTATGAGCAGCCGAACGCNATCGATCCGATCACGCTCGCACGGCAGCGCGGCGTACGCTTGCTGTCGGCCGACTTTCAGCCTGGAGATCTGGTTGTGTTTAGCGGTTTTACGTTGCACGGTTCGCTCGACAACTGTTCGTCAATCGACCGTGTGCGTCTATCTTGCGACGTGCGATTTCAACCGGCGGCTGACCCGACAGCCGATGAACGTTATTTTGGCCCCCGGCCGGTGGGATCGCTGGGCGGCGGGTACGGTGACATGAAGGCCGCGCGGCCGCTGACCGAGTCCTAGTTGGGACCGCATCGCCGGGCAGGTCGATCATTGCCTTTGGTGCAACGGTTGAGACGCGTTTGCCGTGCCGGATCCGCATCCTAACCCGAATCGAGTAGATCCGCTTCGGTGAGCATGCGGAACTGTTTTCCGAGCAGCGTCTCCTGCGCCTGGTCGATGTTGTCAACCATCAGCGCGACGGCGGGTCTGCCGTGTGGTCGGACGATCAGCGGGTAGGCTTGGACGATGTTGATCTCAGCCTGCAAAAGCGCGGTGCAAACTTGCAANAACGGTTGGCTTCCGTTGGGCAGTTCGACTCCGATCAGATCGGATTCGATCATCGCTAGCCCGGCTCGCTCGAGAATTTCTCGACCCTGTTCGGGGTGACTGAGCAGCAACCGCACGAATGCGCACTCGGTGGCGTCGTTAATCGAGAGCGCGACGATTCGCACCCGGCTGCCTTCAAATCGCCGGATGAGTTCCAACAGCTGACCGACGCGGTTTTCGAGAAATACTGTGAACTGACGGATCGTCGGGTAGTCCCGACCGCGGGCGGTAGACAAGCCGATTCCCGTGTTCTCACCAACGCTCATCAACGACACGTCTTTCTGTGCGGTTGGTGATCTGCAATCACCGTCGGCAACCCATGCAACGAGAGGGGCGACTCCGACGACGCAGCGTCGAGATCGCTGAAAACGGCGTCCCTCGGTCGGCTCAAAGGTGTCGAGTCGCGACTCCAATGGCAGCCTGCGACGAGAGCGGGACTATAGCCAATCGACCGATTGGCGTCAATTGTTCAGATTCCGCATCTCCCGATAGTCAGCGGACTTGAAACTCTTGGACGATCGCTTCGTCCAATTCAATTCCCAACCCGGGGCCGTCGGGGACCGGGACCTGTCCGTCCACCAACGGGGGTAGGTTGGCGACCAGTTTGCGCATCAATGGCGATGGCCGCAGGCAGTACTCGACGAGGTCGCCGTCGGTGGCTGACATCCAGTGTAGTGACGCCGCCAGGTTGATTCCGGTGCTAAAGCAGTGCGGCACGCAACGGCGCTGACGCTCTTGGCAGATCCGACTCACGTCCGCACAGACCGAAAGACCCCCGCAGAAGGCGACGTCCGGTTGCACCACATGGACGCCCCGATCGATAAGATCGAGAAAGTCATGCATGGTGACATCGCCTTCTCCCGCGGCGATCGGTACCGGCGACTGTTGGCAGAGTGTCCCGTACCCTTGACGATCATCTTGTGAAAGAGGTTCCTCAAGCCAGCGGATATCGAATGGGGCCAGCAGATGGGCGCGCTCTAAGGCGGTTTCCGCATCCCACTTGCACCCGGCATCGACCATCAAATCGCGTTCGTTGCCGAGACGCTCTCGAGCGGCCTCGACGTGCCGCAGGTCGTTGTCCGCATCGGCGCCGAATGGTCCCCAGCCGAACTTGGCTGCGGTCAGTCCCTGTGCGACGCTCGCGCTCGCCAGGTCGGCCGTCTGTTGGGGCGTGTCGCCAAACAACAGGCTTGCGTAAGCCCGGATCGAATCGCGCCGGCGACCTCCGAGGAGTTCACAGACGCTCTTGCCCTGGGCTTTGCCGAGCAGGTCCCAGAGTGCGATGTCGACGCCGCTGATCGCGTGAATTGCCGCGCCGCGACGTCCGTAACGATTGGTGTGATAGTACATTCGCTGCCACAGCGCCGGCAGGTCTACAACCTCCTGCCCGATCATGATCTCCCGTAACCCGTGGCGCCGCTCCGCTGAGCGAGGCGCTTCGACAATTGCCTTACAGACATACGATTGGCTGGTGACTTCTCCGATACCCACTAGTCCGGTATCGGTGTGGACGCGGACCACGAGCACATCCTGGGTGCCGTCGGCGATTTCTTCAATTCCAGGAATGCGCAGATGCAGAGCTTCGATATCGGTAATGCGCATGGCCCGCGATTGCCTTTCAGGTGTATCAGTGGGGAGTCCAGCCTGGGACAACGCTCTGCGCCACCGGCGAATCAGCGAGGTTTTGCCATTGCCATCAACAGACTATACTCAGGGTCCGCATAATACCCTCTCGGATTGCGCCTGGGGAGAACCGCACGTGCCGATTTACGAGTACAACTGTCAGCAATGCGCCGGTGACTTTGAGTTGCTGTTGCGGACCAATGCCGCGCCACAGTGTCCGGAGTGTGGTAGCCAGCGGCTCGAGAAACAGCTGAGCGTCCCCGCGGCACACAGCGGGAACGCTGCCAGTTTGCCCGTTTGCCAGGCACCCCCCGCAGGCGGATGCGGGGCACCTCAATGTGGCGGCGGCGGATGCATGATGCCCTGATCCGGCTGGTTATCTCGGTGCGGTGCCCGTGATCGTAGCGGGTGGGCCCGACGTTACCATAGCGCTATTGGGCGGTTTCGGCCCAGTCCGGGAGGCCCAGCTTGCGGATCCGCGGTGCGGGGACCACGAGCCATTCGGCCGCGGTGCTAGCGATCGGTTGGGGCGGTGATTCGATCTGGCTGCAATCGAGGGGATGGCCTATGATTCCGGCCCGGTGATGGACCGATCGCGGCGGCTGGTTTCAGTAACCGACCAGTAGTACCAGGATGACAGCCAGAATGCCCAGGATGCCCAGTGCGATCCAGGCCCACGGCCGATTCTTCCAAATGCTATGGTCAAACGTGATGTAGCTGCCGCATTGGGGACAGCGAATGGACTCCTCGTATACGTCGGCACCACACTCCGGGCAGGGACGTGTTTCGCTTTCCGAGTCGTCGAGATCGAGATCTTCGCCGTCGTATTCGGTGTCGTCATCGTCCCAGGGATCAAGTGACATAGCGGCGACATAAGTTGTGGGTATAAAACCGGCGGGCAGCGCACTCTCAGGAGCATTGCCTCAAGCGTGTACTATTCTCGTCAAGGAGAACGGCGGTGCAAACCATGAAGACGACGGTGGTCATCGGCTTGCTAATGGTGGTGATGTACGGTGTCTACACGGTTCTCACAGAGCCCGACTCTCTGCCGCCGCAGGCAATGGAACAAGATTCCACAAGATCGGTGCAGGTCGATATGGACGAGCCTCTGCTCGACGATAGCTTTGAGTCATCGTTCCGCCAGACACCAGCCGGTGCGACCGCGGCGACCCAACCGGTGGAGCCGACCTTTGACGGGGACAGCGGGAGCCGCGAACCGGTGCCGATCGACCCGACCGCCGGAACCCTCACACCGCAGACGACGACATCGGCGGCTGGTGATGAAGGCGGAGCGGACGATTCGAATCGAGGCAATCCGGATGATACCGAGCGGTCCAACTTTGCCGCAGCGGTCCCCGACTCCGTTGAAAGTCGGGCCACCGGTGTAACACCGGCGACGATCTCGGCGACTTCGCAAGAGCGTTCCGTGTCGTCTGAGAGTCAGGCGAACCAGAGTTTTCCAGATCCGCAGGTGCCCGACCCGGCCCGCACCGCTACGATCGTAAAACCGCTCGACCCTGAACCGGGCCCGATGACAACCGCCAGCTCGCCGTCCGAAGCGGATGCCGTTGGATCGGATGTAGCCGCATCCCGTTCGCCACGAACGGCGGCTCGCATGTTCGAAGTCGATTGGTTGGAAGCGCACGATCAGATTGCCAGGGCGAAATTTCGCCCTGCCTTGGCCCGCCTGTCGAAGTACTTCAATCATCAGCAGTTGAGCACCGAGCAACATGAGCGGTTGCTGGGATTATTGGATCCGCTGGCAGGCAAGGTCGTCTATTCCACCGAGCATCTAGTCTTGCCGGTTCACAAGGTGGGGCAACACGAGACGCTGACGGATATTGCCAAACAGTACCAGGTTCCCTGGCAGTTACTGCAGAATATTAATGCGGTACGCAATCCCGCGACGTTGGTTCCGGGGACCGAACTAAAAGTGGTCCAAGGGCCTTTTCGCGCGGAGGTGGATCTGAGCCACGGTGAATTGGCGGTTTTTGTAGGTGAGCTGTACGCAGGACGTTTTGTGTTTGCGCCGGGAGCCGATCCAACGCCGCAACCGGGCGAATATGTGGTTCAAGAGAAAAGGCAGGAGCGGGATTATGTCGGCATCGATGGACAGGCTTGGCCCGCCAAACATCCGGAAAATCCCTACGGAGAGGTGTGGATCGATCTCGGACAGAGGTTGTGCATCCATGGCAGTCCCCTCACCGCTTCGAGTAAAGACCTGCCGACTGGGTGCATCAGTTTGGCCCCGCGTGACGCCGCCGATGTGTTTGCCATTCTCTCAGCCGGGTCGGTGGTTCGGATCTATCGCTAACAGAGGGTCTTGCTCGTCGGGATCCGCCACGCTGTGGCGAGTACGCTCCGGCGATTTAGTTTGGAGAGTGGTCGTCGCGATGTGTTTTCTCGATTAATTCAAGTTTCGGGCCGCGCGGCGTCGATAACGCCGACGGTTTCTAGCAGGGGGAGGATGGTCGCGCGATGCGATTCGCGTGACGCCCGGTCCGCGTTACAAGTGGACGGGGCGATGACACAAGGATTCCCCCATGACACGTCGTTCGCTGTGCGGGCAGTTTCTGCTGGCCGCCGCACTGCTGATTTTATGTGCCGGTGGCTCGGGCTGTACGTTGCTCAAGTCGGGGCTGTCGCTGTTCGGTAGCGATCCGCCCGCCCCAACGATGGCCGCCGACACTCCGGCGATCGGTCTGCGTTTTCACTCGCTCGGTGGCGAAGTCCAGCGCGTCAAGATCCCTTATCGAGACGGGATGGTGGTCCACGACGCGCTTGAGCAGGCCGAGGCGTTCAAACATTTCAAGACGATGAGCATTGCGCTGAGGCGGGTAGTTCCGGAGTCAAAGAAGCTCGCCAAGATGCAGGTTGAGTTGGAAGCGGGCCAACGGAGTGTGGCGCTCGGTAGCGACTACGCGCTATTTGAACGGGACATCCTCGATATCACCGAAGAGCAGTCGGGCTGGGGTTCGGACACGCTTCGCTCGGCGCTGGGTCCCCTCGGGTCGGTGCTGTTACCCGAATAGCGCCGAGTGGCTCCCGTCGGGGCGGGCGACTTATCTGCTCGGTCGTTGTCAGGTCGCTAGGAACCCTGCGCGTCCCCCACCGTGAACTCGACGCTGTGGTTTCCACCGCCGGTTTTGGCTTCCCGAAGTGCGTCATCGGCAAGTTGCCAGAGTGCACCGGTGTCGCAGTTCGTCGCGACGGTGCTACAAACCAGCCCTCCACTGAGGGTGATTTTCTGGTTCGTCTGCTCGCGGATGCTCCGCACCGCCGCGGCGCGAATGCGTTCGACGGTGGAAAGTGCGTGTTTCCCTGCGACGTCGGGGAGGAACAGGGCGAATTCGTCGCCACCCCAGCGCGCTGCTAGGTCGCTTTGCCGGAGTGAGNTCTGCAGGCCGGCGGCAACGGCGCGCAGCACCGCGTCCCCGGTCGAATGGCCGCAGCGATCGTTGGCTGCTTTGAAATCGTCCACGTCGAGCAACGCCAGGCAGACGGCTGAGTTGGGGGCCGGCCGGGAGTCGGTGGCGAGGTCGGCCAAACATTGATCCCAGGCCCGCCGGTTGGCCAACCCGGTGAGCGCGTCGCGCATCGCCCATTGCTCGAGCAATCGCAGCTCGCCGGCACCTTTGCGCTCGGCTCGGCGCAGCCGCACGAGTTCCCCCAGTAACTGGCAGGCGAGTTGCAGTTCACGGGCGGTCGCGTCCGCCGGGAGCGTGACGTCGGTGGCTGTGATTGCGGGGGTCTCGCCGCCGACCAGAATCAGGCCGCCGTCGGCCCGTTCGGTGGGGAGCGGAATGGCGTCGGTGATCACGACGTGCGGCCGGCTCGAGTTGGGNACCGCTTGCGCACTTTGCCAGACACGCAGTGTCGACAGCTCGAGCCACTCGCCCCACTCGGTTTGTCGCCGCGCGTCGGACGTCAGCAGCAGCACATCGATGATCGGGGCAGCCATGGGGGGCATTATAGACGAGTTGCACAGCGGGCCTGGTCGGTTTACTTCCCGCCTCCAGGCGGTATACTCGATGCCTTATCTCGTCTGTTCTGATCGATGGTGTTCGCGAGGTATTGGCTGAGCGATTTTGCACACCGTCGTGTAGCTGCGGCCTGCGGCGCACCTCTAGAAAAACCTTCCTCCCCAAACCCTCGGGAGTTTTCGGCGATGGATATTGCGAAGAATCGCGGCACATTGATGTTGGTCAGTTTCCTAACGTTGATCGCGGCCGGAATGGGCTTTATCACGCGGGCCGCCGCGGCTCCGGCGTGGGCGACTGAGTTCAATATCAGTGGTGCTACGTTCGGAATGATCATGGGGGCTGGTTTTACAGGATTTGGAGTGTTTATTTTCCTGGGGGGCATGCTGGTAGAAGCGGTGGGGTACAAGCGTCTGTTGTTGACCGCCGTTGTGCTGCATATTGTCAGCGCCGCAATGCTGCTCATGGCACCGTCGTGGTATAGCAGCGCGCTGGCAGGAGGGGATCAGGCGGCTGCGACGGAGAGTGTGACCACTTTACTGTTTTGGAGTGTTTTTCTGTTCGCGATCTGCAACGGCCTGTACGAAGCGGTGATCAACCCCCTGGTCGGGCAGCTCTACCCCGAAAATCAGACGCACTACCTGAATATTCTGCACGCCGGTTGGCCGGGNGGCCTGATCGTCGGNGGNATCCTGGCGGCTTGCTTCCAGAACGATACGGCCTGGATCGCCACGGTNCCNTGGCAGTTNGCACTNGCAGCGTANTCGGTNGTNNTGNTCGTNNTNTTGNTGATGNCNTTGAAAGAGNNNTTTCCAGACACCGTGGCNCANGGNGGNAANGTNNGTTANGGAATTTTGTTTAGTTGCTTTGCCTCGGCGCCTTTCNTGCTGCTGATCGTGCTGCACGCACTGATCGGTTTCATGGAGTTGGGGGTCGACTCGTGGCAGACGCGGCTGATGGAGAACCTGATCGCCAACTCGGTGGTCATTTTGATCTACACCTCGTTTTTGATGTTCACGTTGCGGTTTTTTGCTGGTCCGATCGCTCACCAGATCAATCCGATCGGACTGTTGTTTGGCAGTTCCGTGTTGGCCGTCTTAGGCCTGCTGTGGCTCTCGACTGAAATTTCCAGCGTGTTTGTGATCTTTGCCGCCGCGACGCTGTACGCGTTTGGCAAGGCCTTCCTGTGGCCCACCATGCTGGCTGTGGCCGGCGAGCGTTATCCCCAGTGCGGTGCGGTCGCNATGAGCGCNCTGGGGGCGGCCGGAATGCTGTCGGTGGGACTGATCGGCAGTGAGCTGATCGGTGTCTGGCAAGCGTCGGCGACGACGGCGCACCTGGAAGCCAATCACCCGGAAGTTTATGCAGAATTCAAGTCTCCGGAGACGAACTCGTTTCCGTCGTGGGGTCAACGGTTNGGCTTCAACGTGCTTGAATTTTCGGAACTGATCGCCGACAAGCAGCAGTCGGCGATGGAGAACGCAGACGACCCGAACTCGCAGGTTATCAAGGACGCTTTTACTTTGGGCGGTCGCTCGGCCTTGAAAACGACCGCGCTGCTTCCCACCGGGATGGCGATTGGTTTTCTGATCCTGGTCCTCTATTTCAGATCGCAAGGCGGCTATAAGGTGATCGAGCTGGACGAGTCGCAGGGCNAAGCTGGGGCAGCGGCCGGCGAGGCGGAAGCCTAGTGAGGTAGGCTGGGGCGTTCCAGCGACTCGCTTGGGTAACCCGGGTTGCGATAGAGGGTCGCGGCCAGCAGGTCCGGCGATTCGTTTCCCGCGCGCGCGCGATGCCACTGGCGATCGGTTGGCACCTGCTGCTCATCCAGCGGCCAGGGGTCGAAGGGCGATTGGTTAAGCAGGTTTGCCAGCCGACTGGAGTCGAGCGTGACGTTGCCGGCCCGCGGCGGAACTGGACCGGCCGCTTGCCGAGGACAGCCGATCAGCAGGTCCGGATCGTAACCNCCGACGCGGTTGACGATCTGCGCGATCTGGTAGAGGCTCAGCTTCCGCGGGCCCCCCGCGTGGAACAGGCCGGCAAGGGGGCCGTTGGCGTCGGCGGGCGCGGCCAGCACCCGCTCGAGGGTCCGATTCAGGCAATCGGTGTAGGTCGGCGTGCGGATCTCATCGTAGTACAGGGTCGCCGGCTTGTCCGCCCGAAATCGGGATTGGATCCAGTCGATGGCCCCGGCGTGGCCGTTGAAACTGATTCCCATTGGCAACGAGATCCGTAGGACGGTCGCGGCGGGGNGCGCATCGAGCACAAGCTGTTCGGATTGTCGCATCGTCTTGCCGTAAACCGTCACCGGATCGGTCCCGTCGGATTCACGGTAACCGCCATTGCCCTCGCCTGAGAAAACCAAATCGATCGACAGGTGGACCAGTCGCGTCGAGGCTGATACCAGACGGAGCAGGTTGGCGACGCCGAGCACGTTGATGCGCCAGGCGAGCGGTGGATCGAGTTCGCAGCTCCGCAGTGCGCAGGTCCCCTCGGCGTTCAGAACCGAGGCGAACTGGTAACACCGGAACAGNGATTCCAGGCGCTCCGGATCGTGGATGTCGCAGGCTTCGATCGCCTCGCCCGCCAGCCGGCGGTTGTCGGCGCGGCGCGTGCCGATGACCTGTCCCGGGTAACGTGCGCGGAAGTAGTGAAACGCGTTGTAGCCCGCGACACCGGCGATGCCGGTGACCAACAACGGCAGGGGCGGCTCCGGGGCGGATTCGATAGAGGGGGCCGGCGATGACTGCGCCGAGCGTACCTGGGATTCAGCCATCGTAACCGTATCGCCGAAAATACCCCGACCAGCGCTGGTAGATCGTGCGCCGGGTCGCCTCGTCGAGCGAGTGCTGGTTGGTACGGTAATCTCGCTGCTCGGTGGTGAAGGCCTTGACCCGTTCACGGGTTTCAGCGAAATCGCCCAGATCGAGATGTGCGTAGACCGTCTCCAGCTGGCCCAGCGGATCTTGAATCAGCTCCTCGTATTTGACATCGCAGATGCGATCGGCGGGGAGCTGCTCTCGATCGCGCTCGAAGGCCTCGTACATACGTTCAAAGGACTCGAACACGTATTCGTCGAGTGTTTCATGGCGGGGCAGTTGNAATCCTTGCACTTGATCGAGCGATGTCCACAGGCGCCGCGTGGAGGCAAACACCTTGTACGGGTCGCGTGAGATATGGAGGAACCGGGCATCTGGAAACAAACGGGCTAGAACTTTGATGCGACCCGTGTGTGGCGGGGATTTGAGGATGATCCGCTTGCCGGGGTTCTGNAACGCAATCGTTACCAGGAATTCTTTCAGCTTGCTGCTCCACAACTCNAGCTCACTCTCGCTCAGCCCTTCCATCGTCAAATACTTCATATGGCGAGGTGGGTGATTGGGAAACGCCATACGTTCGTAGGGAGACGGCGCACCCAGTGAGAGCAGCGCGAATTCGTCTTCCTGGGGCCGGTCCCAACCCGTCGCCACGTTGTCCATGGGGCGTTTCTTGGGCAACAGAAAGTTGCCAAACCGGCTGAATAGCCAGCCAGTCAAGAGCCAGTGGTGGGGCAGGAAGCACTGCAGGCTGGTGGGGCTGGCGAAGCGCTGATCCTGGACCATCAGTTCATGCAGAAAGGTCGTACCGCTGCGCCAGTGGCCGACGATAAACAGCGGCGCAGTCGGCAACGGCGTTCGCGACAACCGTTTGCCGTGCGTCACCCGTTGCAGCATGCGCAGCAGGACGTTCAGCGAAGAAAAGAAAGTCACCGCCACGAGCAGAGGGTAACGCAGGGGATGGATGCTCCGCAGTCCATTGCGCCGCAGCAGGCGTAGCCACGTTCCCAATGTCATCCCATGCCAGAACCGGGGCGACCAAAAAGGGTAATAGTGAAAACCCGAGGTGGCCTGTTTGCTGACCGGCACGGTCGCCGTCCTGGACGGGGGCAACGCCTCCGGTTTGGGGAGCACCGCCGCGGGCGGGGCAGTGGCCTGTGTTTCCAGGGGTTGAACAGGAGGACCCATCGCTACCAAACAGCCTTCCTTGCGTGATGCTCCGGCGAGATAAGACTAGGGAGCAAGCTGATGTTGGACCTCGTCCACAATCCGTTTTTCGACGTCCTCGGACCAGCTGCTGGGCAACCCATAGTAGACCATGGCCGAAGCGCCTTCGTAACCACCCTCTCGCAGAACGCGACGGGAGGGAATATAGGCCATCACGTCGTTTGCGTAACCGGCAACCCAGGTGCGCACCTCGGATAATTCGGCTTTCAGTCGGATGGCAAAGTCGACCACGACTTCGCCCCCCAAGGTGACAAATTGGAGATCAGTCCCCAGCCGCCAGACCCCGACGGGGTACGGGTAACTGGCCGGCAGTTCCCCTTCCCGGTCGATCTGCGCCAACAGCATCTGGGCGCGCGTCGCGGTGAATCGGTTGGCTGACATCGTGTCGGTTTCGAGCATCTTGCGAGATGGTAGCTGAGCGAGGGGCAGGTCGATTTCGCGGTACGCGGTTCGCAGTGGCCCTGCGACGGGTTGCATCTGGCTGGTCAACAGCACGGTGTCGACCGCATCGGCCAGGCGTCGCCCGTAATGGCGGGCAAGTTCAACCGTCCGGCGAGGCAGCGGATTCTGATCCGCTCCACAACCGGCCCAAAAAAGGGCAACGCACCCAGGGTGGTTTTTCTCCAGTTCGATCTGAGCAAAGCCCGGGTAGTCTCCGGACCATTGGTAGAAGCTCAAAACGGTAGCGTGACAGGCGTAGCCGAACAACACCGATTTTAGCGCCCCTTGTGCGTTGCGGATCGCCAGGACCGGGACATCGTGGTCGACGGGCCCTTTTAGCTCGCCTTTCAGCCGCCCCGCCGGGACGGCGGATTCCGGTCGGTTTTCTCGCCGGTTGACCGCAAACGTGGCCCGACCGCTGCCCCAGCTCAGTTGGCATGGCTCGAGCTTGCCGAGGGCTTCCTCGCCGACCGCTACGACACGTTTGACGAGCTCGGACGCGTAGCTCTCTAACAACTGCTGCTGCGGCTTGTCGACTTGCAGGTAATGCAGCACCCGCAAGTTGTGCGGTAGCGCCGGACCGGTATGGGTATGCGAACAGCAGATCGCGATTTGGTGTCGTTGGAGCCCCAGTCTTTCTTCCAGTTGGCGACAGATGGTCCCCGCCAATCCACGGTCGATCCCGACCAGATCGAGTGTGATCACGAGTGCCCGGTGTCCGGCGGGACCCTGCAGCGCGAGTGCCTTGGCCCACAGGTCGGTCAGTTTACCCTGTGCCGGCTGATTACGGCTTCCATACCCGGACATCCAGATCATGCGATCTGGCGTGATCTTGGTCCGCGCTGCACCTGCTTGCCAGAGCGGTGACTCGGGCGCCGCGGCGCCGCGGGCCGCCCCCAGCGCCAGATGGAACCCGCACAACAGAAGGGAAATACGAAGGTAGCCGTGGGTCACATCGCGCTCCCAAGAGGGGTAGGTTNAGAACGCCTGAAGGTCATTTCCATGCCATCGATTCGCGTNGGCCAGCAGTCCACATCGTCGACCCGCAGGGTCCGCACAAAATGTGTCACAGCGCGGAGGTCAATGCCTGTGTCGGAATCCGGCGAGTGTGGCGGTTGGGCCGAGCGGTTCGATTCGACCATCCGTTGGTGGTAACGGTCGTGGTCGATGCGCCGGTGGCGACCGGTCATCGCGTTGTTCTCGGATCGNCGTTTGGACTCAGCTTCGTACACGACACGCGCCAATCCGAATGCTGGACACATGGCTTTGGTAGCCAACGCCACGTCGGCCGCTCTTAAGGGGAAAAATCGGCGTCCAATGTAGCGTCTTGATGAAACGTCACGCGTTGCCAATGGTAACTCTTGTCGGCAAGCAAATCTATTGCTGAATCAAAGTAGCGGCCGATTTGCGCAAGTTGCTTGCGGTCATGCGTGAAATCCTCCGGCCGCGAGTGGTGGCGCGAGAGGAACAGGAAGAAAAAGTCGCCGGTCTCGGCAAGTTGGATACGGTATTCGCCACGAGCATTGGTCCAGGCGTGATTTCCGCCGGCCTCGCGGAGCAATAGGATGTCGGGGTGGCGGTTTGTGTCGGGGGGTTGCTCGGTGATGCCCAGATCCCGGTGGCTCCATTTTTCGTCGAGTTGTAGCCTCTCGGGAATCACGATCACGACCGACCGGTCGTCGGGCAAACGCGGTCCACCCCGCGCCGTATAGCTTACCAGACCTTGCACCAGACAAGGTCGGGAATCGAGTTGGCGGCTCGCGACCGAATCGCTCTGTTTGCCCACGAGCATGCCGAACGAGAAGCAACTGATGGCCACCAGGCTCAACAGGATTCCCTGCAAGTAGATCACGCGTCGCGGCACGGCGACCTTGTTAACGTCGACCGGAAGTTCCTGGTAGTGGGTACCGGCGGTCAATTCCTGGCTGTCGTAAATCCACTCGGTTTGCTCATCAAAGACGGTGAACTGTCGGTAGGGATCGTTGATCGGCGGCGGCGGCGTGCTGGCGGTCGTCGGAAGCGGCGGNGGAGCGTCGTCCTCGCTCCCGCGATCGCAGTGGGGGCAGACGGAGACTCCCCCGTCGGCCTCGGTGGCAGGCAGCTGGGCACCACACTTTCCACAGGTAGTTGCAGGTGTCATAGCGTTTCGACGATCGCAGCGCGCGCTCGGTTCGGAATGGGAGACAGGCACCGGGGTGGTCGTGGAGCAATCCANATTGATCGGGTTGCCGCACGCCATCTTAACCGAATCGCCGACATTGTGACGCCGACACTGTGACATTGTGACGCCGGCACTGTGACAAAGTGCGGATAGCTAGGCAGCGCGTACGTCCACCGTCGCTGCCGTCGCGGCTTCAAAGCCGGTGCCCGGNAGGAGAGTTTNCGTTAACCGACTTCGGCGACCGGGGCCCCGTGAGCGAGCAGAAAATCATCGGGCAAGTTTCCGTCGTCTCCGAGCGGCAGGGGACGCGGTTCGCTGAGCACTTCCAGGTTCTCCGCACCCTGGGCCCGGTCCCAGTAAGCGACGGAACATTCCAGCTCGGTCACCTCCAGCGTGTTGCGGATCCACAACAGGCCGGATTCTTCCGGATCGACCAAGCCCACGACCTGATAGGCATGCTCGAGCATGTCGCGATCGGTCTCGTAATCCAGTGGTGGCATGGCGCCGGTGGCGTGTCCACCGGTCAGGCAATTGGTCCGGGTTGCGTAAACGTCCATCCCGTGGATCACGCGTGAACGGCAGAATTCAGCCAGACCGATTCCCGCGGCATTGCCGTGGGTCTTCTCGGTCAGGCCACGGACACAAATTTGTTTGACTTTGGGAAATTCGTCTTCGGCTGCTCGGTGATCGAGGAACTTGCGTCCTACCACGTTGGTATCCATCCCCGAACCACTGATGTTCTTGCCAATTTCATCGATGATCAAGACATCGGTTTTGGGGAACGGTAGCTTGGGAATCCACTGCTTGGCCAAGACCAGTAGTTCCTTTTCGCGTTCTTCAAAATCCGCAGGAGCGACCGCTTCGAGCAGTGCTGTTTCGTCGAGCGCATTCTCGACGATTGCCAGCCCGGCGACGATACGGCATTTGGCGAGTACTTCCCGAGCCACGCTACGGACGATTTGGCCAAAGCTGTAGTCTTGAATTGCCCGGTGGTAGATCCTGGCGCCGTTGTGTTTGCCCAACCCGATCAGCATCATCTTCATTAGCCCGCTTTCGATGTCCCCCGCAAAGTTGGTGTGGGGTTTGACGCGGCCGCAGACGACGACATGATCGGCCTCAAAAGCGAATTGATCAAAGTGGACCGGGAATCCCTCAGTGGCGTCGCAGACGATGACGGTTTCCATCGTGGCCCGGATCGGGCACCCACAGAATTCCTCGGTGATCCCGTACGACTCCAGTATCTTCTTCTGTCCGTCCGCCTCGCCCCCTCCGTGACTCCCCATCGCGGGTACCACAAACGGCTCACCTTGGAGCCGTTTCACGTGGTCGACAATCGCTTTGATGATGATCGGAATGTTGGCAATTCCGCGGCTGCCGGCGCTGATCGCGACCGACTGACCGGGTTTGATCACGTCGCCCAATGCGAGCCGCGAGAGCTGCGCCTCAACTTCGGCGGCCACGTCCTCGATGCAAGGGTCCTGGAAGTGCTGTCGGGCGCGAAAGACGAGCGGAAGATCGGCCATGGATTGTGTCCCGCGGGGTGGCAAGTCGAACGAGACCCCATTATGGCACGTCGAATGCAACCCGGGCAACTGCGCAGAAGCTTTCTTGACCGCGCTAGAAGTGGGGAGTAGGTTGCAGACTATACCATCCGCCGACATCGTCTCTCAGGTCACGGAGAGTACCCATGACACGTTGCGTATTACCGGCTCTGGTGCTGATCGCGAGTGTTCTGTGTGTGGCGACGCAGGTTCCTGCAGCGGACTATTTTCTTACCATCGGCGGTGGCTATGCACCGACTGGAAACCAGATTTCATTGGAAAAGAACGTCCTGTTTTTTCAGCATTTGCTGGCCCAGAAGTACCCTGACGGACCGACCCAGCACGATATTTTTTTCAGCGATGGCGTCGATCCGGGACGCGACTTGCAATACGTCGATGCGGCTGCCAGAGTTCCGCGCGCCAATCTCCTGCTGGCGAGCGTGTTTCGGAAAACCAAATACCTGAATCACCGCTACCGCTCGCATCAAGTACCGGGGGTCAGGGGGGGCACCACGCGTACGAATCTGTCGAAGTGGTTTGCCGAAGAGGGATCACAGTTGAAGCCGGGTGACCGCCTGCTGATTTATGTGACCGGGCACGGCGGTAAATCGAAGGACAAGAAGCGAACGGCGAACACGCAGCTTTTCTTATGGAACAACCAGCCCGTTTTGATGACCGAGTTGACCCGGCATTTGGACAAAGTTCCGGCCGAAGTTCCGGTAGTCGTTGTGATGGTCCAGTGTTACTCGGGCGGTTTTGCCAACCTCATCTTTCGCCAGGGGGACCCGTTGAAGGGTCTGGCACGAGCCAACCGCTGTGGATTTTATGCCACCGTCGAGACACGGCCGGCCGCCGGTTGCACACCCGATATCAATGAGGAGAACTATCAGGAGTACAGCAGCTACTTTTGGGCTGCGATGCTCGGAGCCACGAGAACCGGGCAAGCCGTGTCCAGTTGTGACTATAACGAGGATGGGGTTGTTTCCTTTGCCGAGGCGCACGCCTACGCACTGCTGACGTCTTCCACGATTGACATTTCGGTCAAGACGTCCGACGCCTTCTTGCGGGCCTATAGCCGTTTGCCCAAATCACGATCCAAGGCGGCGCGGCGCAAGGCGGCCGGCGTGGAACGACCACCGGAACCCGAGCGTGAGTTGTTGCATCCCGACACCGCGTTCGATGAGCTGATTACCTGGGCGCGCCCCGAGGAACGGGTTGTTCTCGAGGGGCTCTCGGGACAATTAGAGGTGTTTGATGCCCGCCGCGCGCGTCAGGCTCACAGGGTGGCTCTGCGCCTGAACAAGGAGAAAAAGGAACAGGCAACCCGCCGTACTAAACTGCAGACCCAGTATGACAAGCTCGCTACCCGCATTCGGCGCGAGGTGATCAATCGGTGGCCGGAATTGGCGAATCCTCTTCATCCACAAGCAGTCGACATGATTCAGCAAGAGGCCGCTGCGATCGTCGATTGCATCGAGTCGCACGCCAGCTTCAAGAGCTTCTCGCGCCTACGGCGTCAGATAAACCGTTTGTCGCGTGAACAGCTCGACCGCGACCGGCAGTGGGCGAAATGCCAGCGTCTGATTCGGCTGTTGGAGAGCGTCGCGCTGGCGGCTAATCTGCCCCGCGTTGCGTCGGTGGCGCGTCAGTGGGAATACGCCCAGCTGGTGATCGCCGAAACGGCGACCCTCGGCGTCAACCGTTGAGTTCTCGCTGACAGCGCGGCGGCACCATCGAGCGAACCGATCGCGGCGGTCGAATTTGTCGGGTCGCGACTTGACAATCGGCGCGCAACATGACCATAGTTCCATTCGCTGTCAATTGGGTACAGGATGACCGTTGCGGCCCGCTTGTGGCCGGCAATCGGCGTGAATGGGAGGGCTGACAACGTTGAGTGGATTTCAATACGTTGCGCCTATGGACCTCGCCGCCGCCGCAACCGCGTTGCGGGATGCCGAGGGTCGAGCGCGCGTCCTGGCGGGGGGCACCGATATTCTGGTGCAGTTGCGAGAGGGAATGCGAGACGCGGATCTGCTGGTTGATGTAAAGAAGATCCCGGAGTTGGTTGAGCTCGAGTACTCTGCCGACGCAGGGCTGCGTTTGGGTGCCGCCACCCCGTGTTATCAAATCTACACCAATGCCGAGGTGGTGAACGCCTACCCCGCGTTGGTCGATGCGACTCGCATCATCGGTGGTTGGCAAATTCAAAGTCGTGCAAGTGTCGGTGGGAATTTGTGCAACTCCTCGCCCGCCGCTGATGGAATTCCGCCGTTGATGGTTCATCAAGCGGTGTGTCATTTGGCGGCTGCCGACGGACGTCGTAGCGTTCCGGTTAATGATTTTTGCACCGGGCCGGGAACAAACACACTGAGTCCAGGAGAGCTATTGGCGACGATCACGTTACCGCCTTCACCGCCTGGCTCAGGGTCGGCGTTCCAGCGTTTCATCCCTCGTAATGAAATGGACATCGCGGTGGCGTCGGCTGCGTCTTGGATCGAGTTGAATGAAGCGGGAGATACGATTCAAGCGGCGCGCGTTGCGCTCGGTGCTGTGGCCCCGACACCGGTACTGGCCGACGAGGCGGGCCAGTTCCTGGTCGGCAAGGCCCCCAACGAGGACAACTTCGCCGAGGCCGGTGTACTGGCGCGCAAAGTGGCTTCCCCGATCGATGACATGCGTGGAACCGTGGAATTCCGCGTTCATCTAGTCGGTGTGCTGACACAGCGCACACTGGCATTGGCGTATCAACGGGCCCAGGATGGCGCGGGGCATACGGGTCACTGACTCACGCGCTACCCGCTGTTGGTATGCGACCGAGTGGAGTTACCAGCGGTAACACGAAACGAGCCGCCGCGATGCGGTAGCAGGACTTGAAGATCCCTCACCAAGGAAGTAAATCGTGGCCAAGAAGACGCACGTGACGGCGAACATCAACGGCGAGGAAGTCGAGTTCCTCTGCGAGCCGCGGCAAAGCCTGCTCGAAGTGCTGCGCGAGGTGTTGGGTCTGACCGGGTCGAAAGAGGGCTGCAACAACGGCAATTGTGGTGCCTGTACCGTGTTGCTGGACGGATTGCCTGTTGACAGTTGTCTGGTGCTCGCCGTCGAAACCGAAGGCGCCGCGATCACGACCATCGAAGGCATCGCCGAACAAGGGCATTTGCATCCGCTGCAGCAGTGCTTCCTCGAGGGAGCGGCCCTGCAGTGCGGCATCTGTACCCCTGGATTCATCGTGGGTGCCAAGGCGTTGCTCGATCGCAACCCGCATCCAACCGAAAACGAGATCCGGTTTAACCTGGCCGGCAATCTGTGTCGTTGTACTGGCTATGATAAGATCGTGAGATCGATCCAAGAGGCGGCCGACCGCCTGCAACCGAGCGCGTGACGATGCGTCAGAAACCGCCCGTCGACATTGGATGTTGTGAGATTTGCCCGCGCATCGGGAGGAACTCCCAGCCGCGAGTTGACGCAGGACCCTAGTTTCCCGAGAAATGCCCATCACTGTGTTACGACAGGACCTGAGAGGATGAACAGCCCGACTCCCGCTCCCCCCTACAAGGTCATCGGCACCCGTCCAATTCGGCATGATGGTGCGGACAAGGTAACTGGCAAGGCCAAGTACGGGGCCGATGTGAAATTCACGAAGATGGTCTACGGGAAGGTCCTGCGCAGCCCGCACGCGCATGCCAAGATTCTCTCGATCGATGTTTCCGCCGCAAAGCAACACCCGGGTGTACTGGCGGTCATCACCTCTAGCGACATGCCAGATCTCGTAGACAAGATGGTGGACCTAGGCGAAGGCGTGGTCAATCTGGCGCATCTGGGTGACAACATCTTGGCCCGCCAGAAGGTGTTTTATAAAGGGCAGGCGGTGGCTGCGGTGGCTGCCATCAATTCACACGCCGCGGCCGAAGCAGCCCAGCTGATCAAAGTCGAGTATGAGCCGATGCCCGCGGTGACCTGGGTGCTGGACGCGATGCGCGAAGATGCCCC
>PADE01000043.1 GCA_002702965.1 Planctomycetaceae bacterium | reverse complement strand
CCGGATTCGGTGTTCCGCCGAGCGCAGCGAACGGGATCGCTGCTTCAAGGCTCCAGAAATCGTCGCCCTTGAATGCTGCCGTCTGCCACTTGCGGGCGCTGCCATCGACCCACACCTTGCTTCCGAGGCTGTTCACCAGGAGGTGCTGAAAGCGCTCGGGGCCGATGAACGATTCGGGAAGTTCACGCAAACGGGATCTTTCAGCAAATCGTATGAACCGTTCGTACCCGGTGGCGGATCGAGCCTCCAGAAAAATCTGAAACTGGCACTCGCTCCCGAGAGATTCGACAACCGCAAAGCACTCCTGGCAGCTCTCGATAAACTCCGGTCGGACATCGACACTTCAGGAACGCTTGACGGGGTCGATAAGTTCCGCTTGCAGGCTTTCGAGATGGTCGTCCAGGGTGTGGCAAGAGCTTTTGATTTATCGAAAGAAGATCCCCGAACGGTGTCGAGTTACGATACCCGTCGGTTTGTTAACGAAACGGCGTACGCCCACAAATCAAACGGTCACGCGCGTCGCCGCTGGTATCAGAATAATGCCCAGACGCTGGGTAAGCTCCTACTCCTCGCTCGACGTCTCTGTGAAGCCGGCTGTGGATTTGTGACCATCACCACGCGATTCGTATGGGATATGCATGCGGATCAGAATAATCTCGGTGTTGAAAAAGGGATGGAGGCCGTCGGGCGTCCATTCGATCACGCGGTTTCAGCATTCATCGATGATTGCGAAGCGCGGGGCCTGAGTGACGACATCATGCTCGTTTCGACGGGTGAAATGGGCCGCACACCGCGGGTCAACAAAAATGGTGGGCGCGATCACTGGGGTGGCTTGACACCGTTGATGGTCTACGGCGGAGGGATTCGCGGGGGTCAGGTGATCGGTCAATCCGAACGTGACGGCGGCAAACCGCTTACCTCTGCGTACCATTCTGAGAACCTGCTGGGGACGATCATGGGTAAGCTGTTTGACATGGGCGAATTGCGGATCAAACAGAGCTTGCCGACCGATCTGGTTCGGTACGTCTCGTCGGCCAGCCCGATCTACCTTGACTAGGTGCCAGGTGCGTTTGCAGTTCGGATCGGTCAAGGAAGAGATCGCGAAGGGGTAAGCTGTCTCAAGACACCTGGATGAGAGTCGCGGTAGCGGCCACCCATGCGGTGCCTGCTCGGCGCGGCCCGAGTGTCGCATCTCCGGCGGAAGTCGGCGTTGGCTGCAGTGACCCACCGGTGGACGGAACCCGGACTGTCGGGCCGAGCATTTCCAGCGATCGACGCGGGGCGCGACCCGCCTCGACTGTTGAACTCGGCAAACGTCAGTCGTAGCTTGCGGAGAAAAAACACATGAGATTCGAGTGGTGGATTCGTGCGGCCGCGTTGTCGTTGGTGTCCGTGGGCCTGAGCACTCTGCCCCGACCAACCGCCGTGGGCGATGAAGTGTTTCAGGTAGTTCTCGGAGAGCGGCAACTGTTCGTGGACGACGTCGGTACGGACCAAATGTCCAATCTGATCCGTACCATGCATCAGCCGGAAAAGAGGGGGGCGCTGATTCGTCCGGACAAGTTTCAGGGGGAGGAGGCGATCCAGGTCCGTGGTGCGCCGGTGTGGGATCCGCACCAGCGCGTCTTCATGTACTGGTTGTCTGGAACCAAAGCGCGGTATCGAACCAGCCCCGACGGATTGCACTGGACGGCCGTGTTCCCTGACGGTCTCAGTTCGGCGACAGCTGGCTCGAGCATGATGGTCCGCGACCCCGCCGATCGGGATCCGACGCGTCGGTTCAAAGCGGTGCGGCAGAGCAGCGGCTTTGTCGTTTCACCGGACGGGATCCGCTGGACAAAACTCGATGTGCCGCCGATCCCGGGACGAGACGAAGGCAACTTCTCGTACAACTCTCAGCACGGCCTGTTCATTCATACCTACAAGCGCGGCGGTCCGTACGGTCGGTCGGTGGGTCTGGCAACCAGCACCGACTTCGAGCGCTGGACCGACCATGGCTTGATCTTTCACGCCGACGCGGAAGATCAGAGAGTGGGCCGACAGCGGATCGCGGCCCGGTTCGCAGATCCAAATCTCCATCACCCTGCTTACGATATTCCGGCTACCTATAACGTCGACGTGTACAACATGGCCGTGTTTCGCTATGAGTCGCTGTACTTCGGTTTACCTCAAATGTACCACCAGACCGGCAAAGTCCCTCCCGACTGGCCGGGGTTCGACAAGTTGCCGATCTCAGATGAGATGCTGGTGAACTATCGCCGTGATGGAGATTGGGCTGGCTTTCACGACGTGCAGCTGATGTCCAGCCGCGACCTCAAGTCGTGGCGGCGGCTGGGAAACCGCGAGCCGTTCTTGACCGCTTCGCACTTGGGTGCCGGAGCATGGGACGAATGTTCGGTGTCGCCACCCTCGTATCCCTTGGTACACGGCGACGAGTTATGGTTTTACTACACCGGGGCAAAGTACTATGGACCCGTCCTCCTGGAACACGGCCGGCACCGCCCCTCCAACGCGATCTGCCTAGCCGTACTGCGCCGCGACGGCTTTATGTCGCTCGATGCCGGCCCGGCTCCGGGCACAGTCTCGACGAAGCCCTTTGTGCTGCCGGGGCCGGAGCTGTTTGTCAACATCGATGCCCGTGCAGGAAGCCTCCAAGTCGAAGCCCTGGACGCAGCCGGCAAGGTAATCGGTGCCTCGCGAAAGATCAGCGGTGATCGTCCTCACGGCAAGGTGTCATGGGAGTCCAGTCAACTTGGCCAACTGGCAGAAAAAGTCGTGAGGCTCCGCTTCACGCTGCGCAACGGCAGTCTCTATTCGTACTGGTTCGAAGGCGGCCGCCGACATACAGATCAATGAAGTTACCGAGCGCTTGGGCACTCCGACCGGCGACCCGCCAACGATCGCCGTCATGTCAGCTTCCGCGACATAACGCTCGACCGGTCGCCCACCACGCACCCGACCTTTCGAGGAGCGGTCGCATGACCGCACATTGAATTGGTTTGTCGGTCACCGTTCGTCGAGACGAGCGTCGCTCGGCTGTCACGTTTGCGCGCAGAATCACGACGACGGAAACTGGTTTCAGAATGCTCCGCTGACGGGCCTTCGTCAGCGAGGGAGGAGATTGCGAGCTAAGCGAGAATCTCTTGAATCACCCGTCCTCCGAAGTCCGTCAACTTTTCGAACCGCCCTGCGTGGAGAAAGTGCAGACGGTCTTGATCGAGCCCCAGCAGGTGCAGCAGCGTGGCGTGCACGTCGCGGATGTGGACATGTTCGTCGACGCTGCGTAGAGACCACTCGTCCATCGTGCCATGCGACGCGCCGCCACCGACATCGCCACCCGCCATCCACATTACCAACGAGTAGTTGTTGTGGTCACGTCCCGCGTCTTTCTGCGTCAGGTTCGAATCCCACGGCGTGCGTCCCATCTCGGACGCCCACACGACCAGCGTGTCTTCGAGAAGTCCGCGCGCCTTCAGGTCTCGGAGCAAACCGGTGATCGGTTGATCGACCTCCTTGCAGAGCTGCGGGAGCCGCCCCTTGATTCCGCCGTGCTGGTCCCACGGCTTGCCACTGCCATGCAATAGTTTCACGAAACGGACGCCGCGCTCGACCATCCGCCGGGCCAGCAGACATTGCCGGCCAAACGTGCCGGTGGCCGCGTCATCGATTCCGTACAGCTTCCGGGTCGCTGCGGACTCATCGCTGATGTCGATCAACTCCGGGGCCTCGGTCTGCATCTTGAACGCTGTCTCGTAGGCTGCGATGCGCCCTTCGAGCTCGGACGTCGAGCTGCGATGCGCCGCGTGACGCGCGTTGAACCAGCGCAACAGGTCCAACTCATTGCGTTGGCGGTCGAGGCTCTGGCCGGGCCGCGGCTTGAGGTTGATGATCGGTGTCGATCCGGTGCGGAATAGCGTGCCTTGATATGCCGCCGGCAGGAAGCCGTTGCCCCATTGCGCGGCACCGCCAATCGCTGGTGCTCCGCGTCCGACGACGACGAATCCCGGCAGATTGCGATTCTCGGTCCCGAGTCCGTACGTAACCCACGATCCGACCGAAGGACTTCCAGGCAGCATATTGCCGGTCAACGCGTGGTATACGGCGGGCGCGTGGTTACTACTACCCAGCTCAATCCCATGGATCCACGCGAGCTCGTCTACGCATGTTGCGAGGTGCGGAAAAAGTTCAGACATCCATTTTCCGGACTTTCCGTAGCGCGCAAATTTGTACGGTGAAGCAATCACACGATTCGGGCCGGAACCTAGATGACCCACCGCGCCCGTGGTTCCGCTACTGGTCGGCATTCGTTTACCGTCCAGCTTGTCTAGCGCTGGGACGTACTCGAACGTGTCCATCTGGCTGACGCCACCCTCCATGAAGAGAAAGATGCAGCGTTTCGCTTTGCGGACCGCATGCGGAGGCTGCGGAGCCAATGGATCGACGAGCGGAGTCGTGGCCGCTCTCGCGTCCTGGGAGAGCAGATCGATGAGCGCAATCCCGCCCAATCCCAGATAGGACTGGAAGAGGAAATCGCGCCTCGACTGGGGAGCTGGAGAGCGTTGGGTGTTCATGTCGGTTTGAGCGGTCAATCTACGTAAAGGAACTCGTTCGAGCAAAGTAAAACCCTGGCCAGGGCGGCGAGCGACCCGTCGAATGTCGAGAACCGCTCGAGTTCGTCTGGCTCGGGAAGCCGCGCCAGCGCGATCTCGAATAACCGGCAGATCTGGTCGCGGCGCTCCGCACCCGCTTCGCGCCGAATCCGTTCTACGAGCCGTTCGGCTTCTTCGTTGACGAGTCGCCCGTTCATCATCGACAACGCTTGCAGCGGTGTGGTCGTTACGCTGCGTCGCGGGCAGGACTTGTTGAAGACCTGGGCGTCGAACGACGCCATCATCGGGGCGGGAAGCGATCGTTGTTGAAACGTATAAATCGAACGGCGGAAGCCGTCCTCGCCTGTCTCGTTGATATCCCACGCCGCGCTGTACTGACGCACCGGCTTGCGCAAATCGTCCAGACCTTCGGGCAGCGGTGGAAACACACTCGGTCCGTAGCGGAGAAAACTCAGGCGCCCGCTGACGGCGAGCAGGCTGTCGCGAATCGACTCCGCCTCAAGCCGTCGTCGGCGAAATCGCCAAAGCAGTATGTTTTCTGGGTCACGCGACTGATCGGTAGCCGTGCTGTCAGACGACTGACAATAGGTGTTGGATGTGACCATCAACCGGTGCAGTGCCTTGATGCTCCAACTCTGTTCGACAAACTCGACGGCCAGCCAATCCAGCAGGTCGGGGTGTGTGGGCCGCGCGCCGTTGACACCGAAGTCGTTCGGCGTCTCGACGATGCCGCGTCCGAAGTGATGACGCCAAACGCGGTTGACCATGACACGAGCTGTGAGCGGATTCTCTGAGCTGGCGATCCACTTGGCGAGTGTCATTCGCCGCCCCCGCGTCGGGTACTGGCCGTAGCGATCGGTTTCGATCTTGGCGGATTCGGAGTGCCCGGTGACGACGCTCGGAAATCCGGGTTCGACGGCTTCGCCCCGATTGCGTAAATCGCCACCTTCCAGCACGCGAGTCGCCGCAATGTCAGGGCCCAGAGGAGGACCGACGACGTTCTTCACCGTGACCACATTCGGCCGCCAGCGCGCAACGCGACGGCGAAGTAGGGCCGCTTCCTCCTTGCCGAGATTCTTGTCTTGGAGTCGCACCTGAAGCGCCGCGATCCTGGCCTCGGCACGCGCCCGCACGGCTTCATTGGCAAACGGAACGTCGACGAAAGCCGGTGCCTCCGAGGAGGTGTTCGGCGGCAGCGGCACCTGGATCGCATTGAAGAACGCCTGAAATCGGTAGTAGTCCCTGGCCGGAATCTCATCGTATTTGTGGTCGTGACACCGCGCGCATTCGAGCGTTAGGCCGAGGAACACCGCGGCCGTCGCTCCAGTCACTTCATCGAGGTAGCCTTGCCTTAACTCATACGATTGCAGATTGCCAAGATCCCACGGGGCGAGTCGAAGGAAGCCCGCCGGAATGTAGCCTTGAATGTCCGGCTTGTACCAGGCTTTGGTCGGATGGACCTCGTCACCGCCTGCAATCTGAAGCGTGACGAAGCGATCGTACGGCATGTCACCGTCGAAGGCGTCGATCACCCAGTCTCGATATCGCCACACGTTCCCGATAATGATGTCATTTTCGAGGCCATCGGTTTCCCCGTAGCGCACCACGTCGAGCCAATGACGCGCCCAGCGTTCGGCGTATCTCGGATCGGCGAGCAGCCGATCGACGAGTTTCTCGTAGGCGTTCGGCGCGGTGTCGTCGAGGAACGCGCGCAACTCCTCGGGTGTCGGGGGGAGCCCGATCAGATCGAGATACACTCGACGGGCAAGCACTCTGCGAGACGCGCGTGGCGCGGGCGGCAGAGAGTGCTCTTCGAGTCTGGCGAGAATGAAGACGTCGATCGGGTTGCGTAACCAGTCGGCCTTCGAGACTGGCGGCGGTGCGGACCGCACTGGTTTCTCAAAGGGCCAAGTCCACACCTCGTCCGTCGGCGTTTCCTGCGCGTCGACGCCAATCACCAGACCAAACACGCAGAGTATCAGAGTGGGGAATTTTGCCATGGCAATTCACCCCCATTGTACCTGGTGCGCAAATGGCTTGTCGATTGCCAGGCCAATTGCGGGTGTTCACGCAGGTCCGGTTCCGTTGGCACCGAGTCATGACAAGCTATGGCGGCCAGATCATGGTTTTGTGATTAACGGGTTTTGAGCAGCGAGAACGAGAAATTGTCAACGAGAATCCGGTGTCTTTCCTGAACAACCATCGCGGCAGAGACCTTTTCCGGAAGTTTGAACGCAGTCGTGTCAAACCTAGGCAATTGAAATGTCCCCGTGTGTGTCTTCCAAGATTGCGTGACTTCGATCTTGATCAAGTCGGGAAATCCCAGCCAGCGAAATTCGCCCGTCGTTGGATTGGTGGCTCCGACCCAAGCTCGGAAATGAAAAACCCCTTTGCCTTTAAGCGACGTTTTGTAGTTGTACAACTTGTCCGGTTCGATCAGTTTGGAGTACCGGTCATGGAGACCAATCTGGCAGTCTTCCAGTAACACGGAACGCCCCTCGAACGCTTCGACTCCTGCGACCATACGACCGGACGGCAATTCGAACCCTTTGGCAACTCGATAGAGGGGTCCGCGGTATTCGAACGTCAATCGCTTACCAGCCTTCAGTCGCTTCCTACCGGATTCGCGCATCGAAAACGTGATCGGCTCCCACGACCATTGTTCAAAATCGTCACGGACGACGACGTCTGACCGGCTTTTCGGCTCGGCTGCCTGGGCCCCATCGAANAGTTGTGAAACGAACGCAGTGAGCACAATCAGACGGATCATTCGCTTGCTACCTCAAGGGTTGTGGTCGACTTTGTACCGGTCAGTGCGTGCTCGGCGACGATCCGGTAGCGGCCGGGTGGGGTCGACAACGAAAGTGGCAGATCGACCTTGAACGAGGTGCCAAAGAACACGATGTTCTGTCGGAACCACTCGAGTTCGGTGCCCTTCGCATTGAAAACTCGCACATGCACGGCTTGCGCCATCTCATCCGCTTTTCCTTTACCGGCCAGATTGATTTTCCCCGCGATTCCAACCTCGGTTCCGGATCTGGCGGATGCTATCGTTCCGTTGAATTCCATCGAGTCNACCCGCGCGGGAAGCAGCGCAAAGAATCGAGGTCGTAAGTCGATCTGGAGAGCAACACGGTCCGTGAATCCGAGGAACGAGTGATCCCGCACGTCGTAGACGTAGCGTTTTTCGGGAAGCCAAAGAACGGCCGACGAGGGTTTTTGGTTTGCCGCCGTGTCCGAACAGAGCAAACCGACCAGTTGTGTGGAGCCGTGTTTGAAGACGCGCGTAAAGATGTCACGACGGGGCTTGCCATCGCTATCGTGTAATTCAACCGGCGGTCGTTGGCCCGCATATTGTCGCAACAGACGAGCAACCACTTCAGCACCCGCGCAATCGTCATTTTCAAGCCGCCGCGTGTAGCCGTTGATCACGTTAGGTAGATACACCGCGTAGCCTTTGCCGATGCGTTGCGAGTGCTTTCCATGCGTCACCGGAAACAGGTCGGCGAGTCGCCCTTGATCTAGTTTGCGGCCGTGTTGTGAATAGCTGGCTGGGGTGTTGTCCGCGATCACCAGTCCGCCGTCGGCGACAAACTGGCGAATCGCATCGGCTTCTGATTGAGACATACCTTTGTTGTAGGGGAGCACGAGTGCTCGAAAACCTCGTTTCGCGAGACCGCCATCTCGCAAGTCCTCGGGAGCGATCATGGTCGGGCGCACGCGAATCGAGTTGAGCAACGCCAGTGCGTCTGCTGGCGCACCGCCGATCACACTCAGATTGGACAACCAGGTCCCGGAAAATCCATTTTCTTCGAACGGCAACAAACGCGAGATGTAGTGGTTGTACGGAGCCCACAAAACCGCGACTCGCGACCGGTGTGGTTGTGATGCGATCGTCAATTTGCCAATACCGCGTTGAATCGCGCGCACTTCGCGCGAGTAATCTTCGAAAAACGGCAGCGGTTCAGAGAAGTCGGGCGTAAAGCAACTCAACCCACCGAGCGTCGAATTGGTCAAGCAGTTTTCCCAATCAAATCCGTTCAGACCGAGCATCAGCACCAGCCAAGGGTAGCGTTCGCGATTGACCCGCGATTGATGATCGTAGTACCACCGGAGCACCGACTGCGGTGCCATCAAGAAGCCGCGTGTGGCTGCGAACGATTGCGGTAATTCGACCGTCATCGCGTGCCGCCACTGCGCGTGAA
The DNA here is from genome assembly GCA_002702965.1 of Planctomycetaceae bacterium. Taxonomy (GTDB): domain Bacteria; phylum Planctomycetota; class Planctomycetia; order Pirellulales; family Pirellulaceae; genus UBA9264. The sequence continues at coordinate 97,131 of PADE01000043.1, read as the reverse complement.
TCTCCTGACCGATGTACAACTTCGAGCACGTCATTTCGTGGCGGTAACGTGAGAAGTCATGATGGTCGTGGCCCACCCTTCCCGTTCGCGCAGCGGGGATGAAGCGCCTCATCATTCTCGTCCAATCGATGAAATACTGGCTCCATACCCGCGACCGCATGAAATGTCGAAAGTCAACCCAGCGTGGCAACTGGTCCCGTTCGACCGCCTCGGTCAATAGGATTCCTCGAATCTGCTTCCACGAATCGAATCGCGTATTCCATTCGGCATTTAACTCCGCGAGGTCATTGTCGTACTGCTCACGGCACCACGCTTGGAAGACGTTGGTGGTTGTCGCACCAAAACCAGAATTTTCTCGGGCACTGAACTCGCCGGAGAGATAATTCTCTCCCGTCAACGTATAGAACGGCGAACCAAAACGGGCAGCTTGCTTGTACTGATCGATCCGCGCGTTGATGAAATCCGCCCCCAAATATTGCATCCGAAACGGAAACTCTTTCGGATTGAGCTTCTCACCTGTTTCTGCCACGCGACGCAGCATGCGACTCAGTTCGGCAAGATCCAGGTCCGGCTGCTCTTGCTTTGGATCGCGATTGCGATCTTCGGGGCTGAGCAGCTCTCCGTGGTGCTCTGCGTACGCGACACTTCGTAAATGTTGCCGCGCGTTGTGTACAAACTGTTGCTGCTGATTGTAGATCAGGTAGGTATAGGTGGAATTGATACCGTGGTCCCGCATCAAACGGCCGTAGAGCTCACCCTTCCAGTGGCCGCGCCCCGGTGTCGGGGAAAAGATCAACATGAACATGTAGTCGTCAAACTCGCGGTTCGGAATCGGCGCGGGGACCGATCGTTCATCCACGATCCCGTGTTGATCCGTGATGCGGCAGACGATGTCCCAAAGTTCGGACAACGGATTTCGTACCGGGATCGAGAACTTGCCGACCCCGACTTCGTCTGAGACGATCGGCGCTTCGGCCACGGTACGTCCCCACGTATCCACGGCGACGACCTCGACCGATTGATCACCTAACAGCGGCGCGGTGAAGCGGACGTTTCCGGAGATCGTTTGATCGACCTTGTACCACGCTCGGTCGAGGGTGATTTGTGTGACGCGTTGTTCGCTCTCGACGCGTAGACTTCGCGACGCAAACTCGACGACCGAGTTCGCCTCGTCGAGCAACCGAACATCGATTAGGTAATCACCGCGCGGCAATATCGGTAACGCGCGTTCGATTGACTTGGCCATCGCCAGCTTGACATTCTCGATTACCTTTCCGCTGCGGGTTCGCAGCCGAAACTCAACAAACGCGACTTGCTTGGGACCGGCGGTTGTCGTGATACGGGCCTCTGCTCGTGATTCGCGAGCAACGACTGTTTGTGCAACTTGATCGTGCCACCGCAATCGCCTCACCGCTCGATCAGGGGAAGCGCTCAGAGTTGTCTTCGGCGCGGATACGGAAATCGCTGTTTTCACGGTGGGTTGTCGGTGGGCGCTCCACAACATGCCGCGTGCCAGGATTGCAAAAGAGAGATCGTAGGCGACCAAATCGTGATCCCCCATCGGATGGTTCCAGTACGGCGTCAACGAGTTGCTATGCCTCCGCGCCGCCTCCTCGTCAAAATAATCGAACCCAACAACGCGGCCGTCGCCGTATTCGGAAGTCGTCACGCACAGCGCCGCCTGGGCGTACTCATGGCGCGGGACGCCCGCGAGCGGCTCGAACTGATCCGGCGACTCGATCAGATGAATCGGTAGTACGTCGAGCGGTGTTGTTCGCCGAATCCAACCCGCCAGCGCTCCACCCCCACCCATTTCGAACAGTCGCCCGAAGGATTCGTCACGCGCATCTGCGACGACCGTNCGATTGTCGTAGCCTTCTTTCAACCGATGCGGCGTGACATAAACCAGGCCGCTGCCGCGCGCCACGTGTTCGAGAATCCGGGACCGCACGGACGGAGGTATTACGACCCAGGAAATTTTTCCGATAACGATGACATCGTACTCGTGCGCAAGGCTCAGGCGCTGCTCGACAATNCGCTCCAGTACGTGCTTTGCTTCGACTCCGGTCAGCGGTGTAGTGTTTTCGCCTTCGCCGTATCCTTTTTCCCAAGCCGTATGCCCCGCGTTCATGATCACCGTGTAGTCGAGGTGCAAACGCTGAGCGATTTCGACCACTTCGCGCGAATCGCCGTACGGTAATAGGAACAGCGCCTTGATCGGTCCCGTCGGCAAGGGACGAGCCCACTTGGTGTGCGCGGTCTCCAATGTCCCGGGAATCCGATCGTACGGCTGGTTGGGATCGCCATACGGCGGCGTGCCGCGGAGGGTCGCGGGCAGCAACATCGTGCAAGCCGAGACGATGATCGAGAAACGCAGAACTGGCCGCATCACGTGGANATTCCCATTTGGTCTTNTGGCACCCGCGAGCGTAGATCGATNGAGAATAGTATAGCTTCGGATCAAACTCGGCACGTCCGCCAAGCCGCCGAAGAGGCTCCGGCGCCACCATTCTTTCACGGCTGGCGAAATGCCGTGCGGTGCAATTCAGCTCACCCAGGAAGTCCACCGCACACGCGCCCCCCGCGCTTGGGCGAGGGCCTGACCATCGAGGTCCGGGGGCGGCGGCCCGCCGCTCCTAACCCAGGAGGACGTGTCTACTGCGTCAACCGGTTTTCCAACAGAGTAACCCGGTCTCGTAACTCCGCCAGTTCGGCTTCCAGTTTCGCGACTCGCCCCCCAGCGGGATCGGCGCTCGGCTGAACGACGGTTTCCGCCCCAGACGTCCCGGGAGCTCTCGCTCGCAATTGTTTCATTTCTTCAGCGGGGTACAGGCCGTGCGTTACCATTTGGCCGCGACCCGCGGGCGATAACTCGATCACCAGTTCCTTCACGATCAGTGAATCGAGCACGGGTCGCAACGCCGCTAAATCGGCGATCGACTCCATGCGGGCCGTTCGTCCGCGCAGGTCCCCCAACGTTTGCGAACCCCGTAACAGTAACTCGGCGACGACGGCGACTTCGGTCTTGTCGACCCCCAGCCAATCGTACGCGTAGTGCTTGTATTTCGAGGTTTGACTACCGGTCTGAACTTCTGTCACGGCGCCCAATTGTCGCAGGCTGTCCAGCGCCTGTTGGACGTCATCCGACGTGTAGTTCGTTTGCGGCACTCGGTTGTTCTTCTGATTGCATGCGGTCGTGGTGGCATTGAGTGTCAAGGGATATACATCAGGCGTCGTCTTGGCTTTTTCGATCAACACGCCAAACACGCGCCGCTCAGTCGGGTTCATCGGGGACCAATGGCGGGTTAATGAGGCGCGATTGTCCGCGGATGCAGGGTCATGGTGCATGATCAACGGCCGATTGGCTTGAGAGGGAAGCAGAACAAGGGGTGGCCAGTTCGTACGGACGCGGCGGGGAACCTACACGATTGCGGCACTAGGCTGCGCGTTCGGAATCGGCTGCGGAGCATTGCGGTATTTTATGCTCTCTGTTGCCACCAGGTCGACAGGAAGTAGTCTCTGCTCGCGGTGCGGGAGGGGTCGATGGCGTGAGCTTACGATCGCGCCGAGGTTCGATTGCCGGCGAGCTCGACTCGGCAAGACTGACGAAGTTCCCGGAAGTGCTAGCGGCGAGCGGGTCGTGAATCCACGGGTGCTGGTCCGTGATCGCGGTTGTCCCGCAGCGATGGGAACCACAGCGGGCTGGGGCGACCCATCATCGAAGGCGTGCCGCGCCCTCCCTTGCAAGACCTACCGCGCCCCATTCCGTCCCGGTCCGGCGGCGTATGCAGCGCGCCCATCTCACCGCGATGAGTGCATCATCGAAGTGGCTGCATTAAGATGGCGCGGCACACGCTTCGAACTCATCGAGGCGCCCCGATGATCCATTTGCGGAATACAGCGCTCGGTCGACGCGACACGGCATTCACCCTGCTGGCGGTAAGCATGTTTGCTGCCTTGACGGCCGCACCGCTGCAAGCCGTGTCGCCGGATGAGCCGATTCGCGCACTACAGCGGAATCCCCACCTGGCCGATTTTTTTGCTTACGGATTCTGGCACGGACAGGCGCCTCACGATGAGAGGTTGGCGGGGGAGTTTCATGAGCCCACCTATGAATCGCGGCGGCACAAGGTTTTGCACCATTTCGCCCGCAACCACATCAACATATATGTGACTGCGAATCGCATGGCGACCGAGGAATCTCTGGCTGCGGCGGGCAAGTATGGCATCCGTCAGATCTCGAGCGCACAGTTCCTGCTCGGACATGTCAAGCACTCTGGCGACTTGCAGGGTGACCTGACGATGGAGCAGGTGCTGCAGCAGATACGAAAGCACGTCGAATCGGTCAAAGACTCCCCTCACCTGCTGGGGTGCCTGTTATACGACGAGCCGGGTGCCAAAGTCGCGCCCTTCATTCGACAGGTAGCGGATGCGGTTCGGCCGGCTGACTCGAAACATCCGCCGATCTACACCCATTCGGAAACGCCGCTGGATCGGCTCGGTCATCCGCACGAATGGGAGCTGGTCCGCAGCCAGGATATTTTGTTGTCGGACAGTTACACGATCACCACCCGCAGCGGGCGCGACCCATGGCTCTATGGCGATGTGATCGTCCCGGAGCTGCGCCGAGCCAATCCGGATGCGCTACAGTGGCCGATCATTCAGGCTTTCATGTATCTCGCGCTGCCGACGGTGCCGGAGCTGCGTGTACAGGTGTATCACACCATCGCCGCCGGCGCTAAGGGGNTGTTTTGTTTCACTAGCAACCAGGCTTATTTTGGCGCGTGGGCCAGCGACCACTGGTACTATCGCGGCGTTGGCAATCCGTGGCTCGGTCGCGAGGAGTTGATGCAGGAGATCGGGCGGATTGGTGAGCATCTGACAACGGTAGGGCCCTTGTTGATTCCCCTGCGCTATGCTCCCAACTATCCGGCCTATGTCGGTGCAGTCGATGCGCCGGCCGATCCGCCACAGATGTTTCAGGCTTATGTACTGGGCACCGAAAGCAATGTGGGGCGCGCGCTCGGCTTGCGCCACAGCGGAGAGTTGCAGCGGCCGGCGGTTCACGTTGGCGCGTTCAGCGGCGTCGACTACGACGTACTCGTCATCCACAACAACGATCCTTGGCGGACCCGGAGAGCCGCGGTGNCGGTCGCGACGCGGCACGAAAAGGTCCNCGACCTCGCGACGCTTGAGACTGTCTCACTCGACCACACGGCTGGCGGTGTCACGTTCCCGGTGAGCTTCAAACCGGGCGATGGACGACTCTACCTGGTGGGGGACAACGCGGCCGTCGATGCCGCGCGACGCCAGGTGCGAAGAAAGCGCTACGCACATCAGGCGCGCCAGTTACGCCCGGATGCCGAAATCGCCGGGAGGGGTGGCGTCGACATCCGTACATTCGAGCAGACGCTCGAACAGGCGGCCGCGGCTGACGATCCCGCAACGTCGCTGCTGCGGCTGGCAGACGCGCGAACCGCGCCGAAGACGTTGTCCGGACATTCACCCAAGTCCGCGCGCATATTGAGGAGGCCCGACGTAGTTTCGATGAGATCCACAACTGGTTCTACAGCGCCCCGATCTGGCCCCGCGAACCGGACGCTGGTCCGGAACTGGGCCGACTTGGCAATCTTGTGATTCCCCGCAGCCGCAACTTTACGTTCGTTGAAAACAGATTCCGCGCCGGCGACCTCGATCCCACCGCAGCGTTCATTCTGCGGCGAGGGACGGCCCAGTTGCTCGACAGTCTGCGCGCATACCGACCTGATAATCTGACACCCGGACGGGTCGCGGTGATCGAATTATTGCCCGACGAGAAGGTCCCTGGAGACCCGGACGCCCACGCGCTAGCGAAGCGACTGCGATGGATGTTTACCGATGTGGTGCATCTTAAAGCGTTGCCGGATGGTCGCTTCATCAACGCCGCGAGCGATGCAATCGACTTGGTTGGGCATGACTTGGTGTGGCTCCATACAAGTGGCCGCTCGCCCGCTGCGCAGGTGCGGTACTGCGTATCCGCCGACCTGGCGCGCGCCATTCCGTCGGCGCACGCGGTCGCACAACTACGGCGGTTTATCGACAGCGGCCACGGCATGGTGCTCAGTGGACTGGCCACCTGCCTGGTTACCGATCTGGGACTGGAATCCTATCCACCGAATCACCGTTACTGGGGTTCGATGCTGGTACCCGGTCGGGGGCTATCACGCCACCGCTATCCGGTGCCACCGGAGGTAAAATCACTGGGTCTGCGACGCCTGGTGGCCGATCATCCGTTGTTCGCCGGACTACCTGCCGACGGATTTGCGACCATGGAGTTCAACTCCGCGGAACTCGTTACCGAAGCTGTGTGGCAGCGTCCGCCCGGGACCCCAGAGGCATGGCGCTCACCGGTGTGGCCGCAACATGGACGGGTGCTGGCCGGTTACTGGTCCGACCGGGTCAAGCTCGCGNAAAATTACGCGGCCGTGGTGGCGTACGAGGCAAACAGCGGCGCGAAGTTGCTGCTCCTGGGTGGCGCGTTCGACCCCCGGGTTAGCACCAACCGCCCACGACGCGGCGCGCACTACGATCAACTGATTCGCAACGTCGTCGCCTGGTGCTCCGGGAAACCGCGTGGCGAGGGCGAGCGGTCCCGCTGACGTGGGAGGCAGTACGCAACCATCGGATCGAGTCGTTACGAGGACCTGTGCATATCCCATCACCGCGCGTGTGGCGCTGGAATGTCTTGGGTTCAATAATGCCGAATGCTCGCCGCTGCGATCGATTGGAACGGGGTCTGGAGGGAACAGCGAATCGCCCGCAGGGACGAGGGAACATGTCGAGAGGATCGCACCGGCCGAACTCGATCTGTTGCCACAATGGGCGGCGTGTTTCGGAATGTCGGATGACTCTCTCGGACTGGTGATCGACGGGCAGACGTTTCAGCAGCTCGGTGCGAGCCCACCTCGTTCACGGGGGAGTCGATTCGATGGTGACCACATTTCCTACAAGTCGGTATCTGATACAGTGCGGATGTCGAACAGCGCGATGGGGAGGCCGGATGATGTATCGAAGACAAGTTGTTTTCGTGTTCCTTGCACTCGGTTGCATCGAGTTGCCGGCGGCAGAGCCGGTCGTGGATCTGCGGTTTGAATCGATCGCTTTGCTTCCAGCAGGTTCAGTATTTCTGCGGCCGAGTCTGGCGACCGTCATCGGACCCGACGGTCGGATTCAGCCGGTGGGCGCCAATATCCCGAGGTTTCAGCGCAAGATCGATGCCGGCGGCATGTCGCTGGTGGGGTATCTGGCGGANGGACCCGCGAGCAATCTNCTGTCNCANTCCTCGTTCGAGGCATCGTTGGCGATGCTGGGAACGCGTTGGTCGCGTGTCGGTGGGTTGCAAACTGCGCTGCGTGCTGGAGAGGGAATCCACGGAAAAGTGGCTCTGCAGCTCACCGGTGAAGGCGACTGGTTGCACGCGCCCATCGAACTGCCCAGTTTCGCCGCCCCGGAGTTCCGCGGCCACTTTCTCACCGCATATGTCCGAACACCGGACGGCAAGCCTCCCGGGGACCACCTCGTCCAGGTCGTCGCCNTGCGGAAGCGCGGGGGGCCCAACGAAATTGTGCCCAATCGGCGGTTTCAGGATCCGGTGCGGGTGGGACCGTGGTGGCGGATCGGCGGATACGTGACGCCCCCGTTCGAGAACCAGAAGTGGTCGTGCGGGGTCCGGGTGAACGGGACGGTGCTGGTCGATGCGGTTCAGCTCGAACGGCGACCGNCCGCTGGATGCGAGGCTCCGACCAGTTACATCCCGACCACCGGCGCCCCGGCCGGTCGCGCGGGTGATTTGCTAACGCTCGATCAGGCGACATTGAAATGGCCGACACCAGCGGGCACCCTGGTGGTCTGGTTGCGGACCGGCAGCCGCGTGCATAACGGGTCCACCATGATCCTGCGGCAGGACTACAAGCTGGTGGACCAGGAGCTGAGCCTGAGCGTGGCTCACAACGGAGGCGGGCTGGATGTCTACTCGCCGCTTGGCGGCAATCGCACCCCGCAGGCAGTCTCCGCCGATCACTGGACGCAGGTCGTGTTGACGTGGGAGAACGGCCAGGGCAAAACGTTCATCGACGGCGCGCGTAACGATCGCGGTGGCTTGGAGGGTTTTCCTGTGCGGGAGGCTTTCGGGACGCCGATCAACCGACTCACGATCGGTGCCCAGTTGGCCAACTACGGCCACTTGGCCGGGTACATCGCGCGGGTGCAGCTGTTCGCAACCGCCTGGGACCACGACATGGCGTGGGACCGATTCGAGGCCGACGTGGCGGCGGCCAACGGAGATGTGATGGCGCTGGTGAAGCCCGCCCAGCCGAAGCCGCCTACCCCCAGGCCGATGATTCCCAAGAAGTACTGGNTTGCGACCGACATCGATCTGCCCNACGCGGCCCCCACCAGTGCGGTGGTTTACGATGCCTCGGGACGTTTGGTGCGCACGTTGTGGGAGGCGCGGCCGCTCGAGGCGGGCCCGGTCGAAGTGATCTGGGACAGCGGGGATGATCTCGGCAAACGTCTGCCCCCGGGGCGGTACGAGATACGCCTGCTGCAGGCACCCGGGGTGACCGCCCGCTACGTCGCCACCCCCGGCAACGGCCGGGTGCCGCAGCGCGCCGCGCCCCATGAAATTGCGGGGGTCCACGGACTGACTCCGCGCGGTGTCAGCGTTGACGCGCGTGGTGATGTCTATCTGTTGGGCCGAGGGCATGGCGTGGCGGCGCAGAAATACACCGTCGACGGGCACCTCGTCTGGACCCATGCGCCGCTCGATAGCAGTGATGTTCCCACCGCGTGTGCGATCTCAGGGGAAACACTGTTCGTCGCCGGCCAGCACCTGTACCGCATCGATGTCCGGACCGGTCAGACCATCCGACAGGCAGACGGTAGGTGGCGCGCGTTCCTCGGCGAGAATCCCAAGTCGGACGCGGTGACACCGCCGCGCGCGGAACTGGCCGATGTCCGCGAGGCGAAGATCGATGGGACGGTGCTGCGTGGGACGATGATTCGCGGCCTGGCCGTGCGCGGTGAGCAGGTGTTCGTGTCGTGCTGGGCTCAGGACCAGATCCGGGTTTTTCACCGCGATCGTCTCGAGCAGATCGACCGCCTCCCGCTTCCGCGCCCCGCCGGTCTGGCGATCGACGCCCGGGGCCGGTTGTTGGCCATCAGCGGCCGGGACCTGGTGGTCCGCGACGGATCGGCGTGGCGGGTGCTGATCCGCCGGGTTGCACGGCGTCCATTCGCGCTGGCCACTGCCCCCGACGGCCATTTGCTGGTCTCCGATATGGGCGATCCATGCCGGGTGTTGGAGTATACGCTCGACGGGAAACTCGTCCGGTTGTACGGGCAGCCTGGCGCATTACCGGGGACGATCCGGACCGATCGCCTGTACGCGCCAACCGGTGTGGCTACGGCCGCCGACGGTTCGGTCTATATCTCGGAGTTTCTTCTCAACCGTTTGCTGAAAATCGACCGGGATTACGCCGTGACGTGGGCCCTGTACGGTGGGTCCTACATGGAGAACGCGTCGCTGCTCAGCGATGACCCGACAATCGTCCACGGGATGGACGGCTACGGCAGCGGTGCGCTGTTCGAGTACAAGCTCGATCTCGACTCGGGCNGCTGGTCGCCCCGCAAGTGGTGGTGGCTGGGACACGCGCATCCGACCCGTGAGGTGCACGGCTTCATGGTCCATGGACAGCACACGCACAATATCGGCGGGTACCGCTCCCTGTTCTCCTGCCACAAGACGGTCCGTATTTTCCGATTCGACGGTGAACGCCTGGTGCCGGTGGCCCGCGTGGGCCATCGGATGCAGTACTACGACAGCGACGGGAAGTTGGTCCGCGCCAAGACGGCCTTCCCGGTCTGGGTCGACCGGAACGGTGACGGATTGGCTACCGAGGAGGAGGTCGAGGAGGTGCCGGTCGCAGAAGTGGGCAAGGGCCAGCGGTTTCCCGTCGAGCCGCACATCGGGTTCAGCCACGACGCCGAGGTCGATCGCCGGGGAACGATCTACTGGGGCAACTTCGCGCTGCCGCTTCAGAGAATCGATCGGCGGGGGGTGCCGCACTATACCTGGAAGACCGCGACCGTAGTCGGACCCGACTTTAAGCCGCTGATGAACGACATACTCGAAGGCGTGGCGGCTGATGAGCAGGGGCGTCGTTACTTCGAGAAGTTCTACAAGGATGACTCGCTGCGGCAGCCGGGAATCGGGCACTGGCCGCGGCGGGTGATCCGCTGCGATGTGAGCTGTTACGACCAGACCGGTCGGAGGATCTGGACGGTCGGTCACAAGGCGAGCGGACTACCCGAACCGGGCGGCATTCACCAGCCCAGCTGCATCCGCTACGAAGGGAAGTGGGTGTTCGTTGGCGACGAGGCGGGGATGGTCCACATCTGGAGTCGGGACGGGTTGTACGTGGCGTCATTGCTCAACAACATCTACGTGGGTAACCGCCGCGCGGAGGCCCGCCAGAGAGGCTACCTGCTGCCGATGGAGGTGACGATCGGNGAGTTCTGGTCGCTGGACGTGATCAGGCAGCCGGCGACGGGGCGCTATTTCCTGGTCGGCCAGAGTCACGAGTTTGGCGANCATGTACGGGTGTACGAGATTAACGGGTTGCGCGATGTGAAGCGGGTGCGAGCGGAGGTGGTCGTCGAGTGAATCCTCTATCTTCTTCCGACAGCCGGCGGCTTCACGGCGCAGGGTGACGGAGAACGTCACCGTCAACAACCCTCGAGGNGCCGAGCTCACGGCGTTTCGGACCTGTGCCGTGTCGAACTGCGAATCGAATGTGTACTCTCCGCGGCGACGGCCGGCAGCGAGTCCAGTAACCGCGATCTCGACTCTNGATTTTTGTAGGGTCNCAATCGTCTGCGTGTTGCTCGGTCGCTGGCGATCGCAGGTCGCATCGAAGGTCTGCGCCCGCCGCCGGCGCAACTGTCCGGGTCGAGATGCCGCGCCCGCGCAGACGCGGTTCGGCCNGTGCCACCGCCACCAGACGGCCGTGTNGCAGCGATAGCACCCGTCCGCTACCACGGGATATCATATGGTTCATGGAAACACCTGCTCCCCCGATCCGATCGCTACGCGTCTGGCCAGTGGCGCTTGCATTGCTGCTGTCCGGCGTCGCGATCTGGTACGCGAGTATCTCGCCGTCGGTGTTACTGTACGAGGAACAGTCAGAATTTTCCCGTATTCGCGTCCGCGCCAAGGGCAGTGTCCGCACCTTGCTGTTTGTCCGCGACAACGGACAGGAGGTGGTCGAGAGCCGAATCGATCTGCAGGCTCCGCACAAACTGTTGCTCTCCTATTCGCGCGCGATGTTTGCCAGTCACTTCTTTCAACCCGATCCCCAGCGAGTGCTGATCGTGGGGCTGGGAGGTGGATCCATGGTGANATTTCTGCACGCCCAACAGCCGACGGTGAAGATCGATGCCGTCGAAATCGACCCGGTAATTGTGCGGTTGGCCGACGAATTGTTCGGGACACGTTCATCGGAAAACGTCCAGATCATCACCGCCGACGCGCTCGACTACCTGGCGGATACCGAACACACGTACGATGTGATTTACATGGATGCGTTTCTCAAGCCGTCGGTGGATACAGACGGTGCGGGTATACCGCAGCGACTGAAAACGATCGACTTCTACAAGTCGGTCCAAGAACAATTGTCAGCGCGAGGGGTTGTCGTGTTCAACTTGAGTATGCACGACAAAACGGAGTCCGACATTGAAACGATCGGAACCGCGTTTGCGCATACATGGGTCTTCAAATGCCAGACGCGTAATTTGATCGTCGTCGCACAACGGGTAGCCGAGGTCGTCTCGAACTCGCAGTTACACCAACGGGCACGCGCTCTGGATCAAAAACTCCGCGCCGACTTTTCCTTTGAGGGAATCTTGGCCGATCTCCGGCGTCCGTAGAATGAATTTGCTGACCGCATCGGTGACGGGCCGGGACGAAGTTAAGACCCGGCCGGTCGGTCTGATATAATCCCCCGGAATCCACTGTCATACGAGGAGCACTACCATGCCGAAGTCTGCCGCCGCGATTGCCACCGCATTTCTTGCGCTCTTGCTTGCCACCCCGCTTTGCCCTGCTAAGGGATTATCGGCCGGTGCTGCGCGGATTGACATTACGAACCGCGAATCAGGTCCCGTGATCGCGCCCCTCTCGGCTCGCGCCCTGGTCCTCAAGAAGGACAATCTTACCGTCGCGGTGATTACGCTCGATGTCGTCTCCTTCGGGAAGATTGGTTACATCAAGGACGACTTCATCCCCAAGATCCGGGCTCGGGCGGCCGCCGAACTCAAACTCAACCCCATGAACATCGTGTTCAACGCGAGCCACTGTCACGGCGTCCCGTGTGGCGACGTCCTGGAGCGCACATTCACTGTTCTCAAGGAAGCGCTCGGAAAACTTGAACCGGTCACGGTTGGCGTTGGGACCGGGCGAGAAATCCGAGTTCAGGAAAATCGTCGGATGAAACTCAAGGACGGTCGAACGATTGATGTGCGTCACGCCTATTCGCTTCCACCGGACGCCGAAGTGGCAGAAGTCGGTCCGATCGATCCGGACATCGGTATCGTACGCCTGGACAAGATCAACGGTGACTCNCTGGCGGTGCTCTACAACTTTGCCTGTCACCCCATTATGGGATCACCGGTTGGTGGCCCCGGATCGAATACGGCTGACATGACAGGGTATTCATCGCAGGTCATCGAAGACAACATGGACGAGGGCACCATTGCGCTGTTCATCCAGGGATGCGGCGGTGACATCAACCCCATCTCTTATAAACACATCCATGAACCCAATGACGCCGAACCACTTGGGAACATGCTGGGACTGAGCACGCTAAAGGCGCTCCGCAAGATCGAGTCAACCGCTGACGATCGATTGGTGTTTTCCAACGAAACGATCGAGCTACCGCGCGCGGACTTGGCGCAGCGGATTGGTGAACTAGAGCAGCAGCAACAAGTTCTCATGCGGGCGCTGCGAGGTACGTCTCTCAATTTCAAAGACTTCATGCAGCTTGCTTCCAAACACAACCTCAGCGCCGAATTTCCTTCGTATCACGCGAGTCGATATTTCCACGAGGATAAGATTGGGCGTCCTGCAGCCCGCACGATGGACTCTCGGCAGCGGTCTCTAATGAGAGCCTATCTCCAGAACATCCATACGATGGAAAACCTGACGCGGGTGTCTACGAACCTGCGGCTTCTCAACCTGCACCAGCAGCAGTTTCTCGAAGCCGATAAACGAGCCATCGACGTGGAAATCACCGGTCTACGCATAGGAGGTTTTCAATTGGTGACGTTTCCGGGTGAGTTGACCGTCCAGGTCGGACTCGATATTAAAGCCGCGGTAAAAGAAAAGAACACATTCGTCGCGGGTTACACCAATGGCTATATCTATTACGCCCCAAATGCTGAGCAATTGAAGAACGTTGGCGGTGCACAGGAGGACAGCGACTGTATCCTCGCTCCCGAGTGGCATCGGATCTTTGAAAAGAAAGCCCTCGAGGTGCTCGGCAATCTCTAGGCTTCGCGGCTTTGCCGGAACCGGTTCACATCGGAGGACCAACGCGGGCGATCCGCAGCTTGAGAGCGAACCATGAATCGAATAGCGGGCTCGCAAATAGTGCGGTTTGTGTTCTCTGTTGTATTGTAGTGAGTCCCGCACTCGACCACATTTGCATCGGGACGGCTCACTTTGCCGCCCAGCCGGAGCTGCCGTAGCCGGTTTCTTTGATATACAAGGTCGCCCCCGCGGCGCCGTCGGTCCGGTAGTAGCGGCTGCCGGGGGCTGCTGAAAAGCGCGGCACGCCGCTTCCGGTCAACTCTAGAATGGTCGTCGAGGCGTTGGTCTCGATCGGACTCGTCGTCACGGCGCCGTACAGATTCGTTCCGATGATCGTGTCGGCCACGGTGGCCTCTACTTCGATGTGGTAGCGCAGCTGCGTGCCACTAAAGACATTGGCGTTAATCCTTGTTCCACGGCCGTCGACCCCTTTTGCGACCGGTACGATCTTGACGTGGCAGAAGGCGTTCGCCGTCCGCGCGCCGTTGTCTCGGAAGACGTTTCCCTGAACCACGGTTTCGACGGCTCCCTGAATCCACAGTCCGTGGTCCTGGTTTTCGTAGATACTGTTTCCCACCACCTCATTGGCGCGTGGCGCCTCGGGAACGACGATCGAGTTTCCGACGATGGAAATTCCGTAACCGCCCGCCTTCGCATGCCCATTTTGGAATACCCGGTTGTTGGCAATTCGGTTGTAGTGTGAGTTTCCCACGATCACGATGCCGGATGACGCGTCACCACCGGAAGCGTGCGTCGAACCGCGGATGTCGTTTTGCTCGATCACATTGTATTGGCAGGCGGCGAGCGTCGACCCATCGGGTCCGACCATGCGCTTTTTCGTGGAGCTGCCGATATCGACCGCGACCTGCGGGTGCGCGCGGATCGTGTTGCCGAGAATCCTGTTGTTGCTCGCCCCTTCGGAGGTCGAGCTGGTAATCTGAATCGCGGCGCCGGCGGTGCCGTCACGGCGATTGAATTTGGATCCATCGATCGAACAACCGCGGACCTCGCAATTGTCGGTCATTTCGATCAGGACCGACGTTCCATTACCGCCAGAGGAGACCATCCGCTCAAACCGGCAATCGACCACCCGCGATCCGTGGGCTCGGTACAGGTCGACGCCGAAGTTCAATCCGGTGACAACGTCGGCTGTCGGCCCGCTGAAAGTGCATTCCGAGACAACGCAGTTCGCAGCGCCATGCGCATACACACCGCGTTGAATCTCGCCGGTGCCCCCCGTTTTCGATCCGTGAAACGTGAGTAGAGACACACGCGACCCGGCGGCGGATGCGTGATTCATCTCCAGGATAGCAGTCAAGGACGTGCCGCGCGCTTTCAGGATCGAGGCGCGACCCTGTCCACGAAAGATCACCGGCCGGGCGCCCGTCTTAATATTGCTCGAGATGAGATACGTTCCAAGTGGGAAAAAAACGGCGCCCCCTGAGCGAGGAAGCGCGTTCACGGCGGATTGGATGCCGGCGGTGTCGTCGGTCGTGCCGTCACCGATGGCGCCGTGCCTCGTAACAACCTCGACGTGACTCGCCGAACGGGTATTCAGATGTGTCGACTCCGGGCGGTGTGGCGACTGGTTCTCCGCGGCCCGCGTTCCCAGCAGTCCCGAGAGCGCGAAGACACTACCCACTAGGAAAACGAGTCTAGACGAGGTGGCTTGCATGACATCGCTCCTTACACCTTCTCGAGCACGTACGGCGCAGAAATTTCATCGATCCTCGGTCAGCGACACCACGTCGACCTTATCGGGTGGCAAATCCGAGGCAAAGGCGCACGGGCGATCGAATCACAGGGCCTGCCCCATCGACCGATCGGTCCGGGCGACCCGGCACTCAGTCTTCAATTCGGGTCATGCGTTCGATTCCGCGGATGGGCGATGAATGTTCCAGCACGACCTTCCATTGATCCGTCAATCGGTGCAGCACAGATGTCGTCCGAATGTGGATTTGCCAGCGGGAGCCATCGGCCGTCACGTGAATCTTGAACAGGTGCTCGAAGGAGACGATCGCCGTCTTGCCGAGAAGACGTGTGTTGATCTGTTTGGCCGAGGAATCGTAAAAGCGAACTTCCTGGAAGTCGTTGTTGTACGCGTTCTGAATCGCTTGGAAGCTTCGCAAACGCACACCGGTCGAGAGTACGACCTCCGTTTCTTCTGATCGATCGTAGACGGCCAAGAACTTCTCGGGATCGTTCTTGTTGAGGATCGCGACCCAGCTCTTAACGACACTTTCCGCAGAACCGCGGCTCGGCTCTTCAGCGAGCGAGACGGTCGCCAGGCCCAGAGTCACCAGCAGAGACAGTGCGGTACGGCGCATGCGCATCGAAGACTCCCTCTCAATAACGAGTGTGTCCGGTGTTGCCACCAAAATAGCGTCCGCAGCGGTCACTTGGGATACGCCAAATCCGCCGTTTTCTTGATTGGTGCCGTGGGAGCCACCAGATCCCACCCCGCTGTGGCCGGCGACTGGCCTTATCAACCGCGTATTACGGTGACCGACAGGATGGCCGCCAGCGGTTCTTCTGGTTCGTCCGTCCCGGTCCGGATCGCGCGTCGATCGATGATACGTGGGGTGGAAACCGTCTAAGACGATCCGGGTCGGGCTCCCAGGTAGCAACCAGGTGATGCTTCCCAGCTTGGCAAGCGGCCGGTCGAGGTCGCCCCGCCCGCAGCGACGACCCCGTTGCGATTGCCGGCGGGGGACGCATCTTGGTCGGGCGAAATCGACAAGGGAACGTCGACCCAGCTCGATCGACATGTTGTGACAAACGCGGCATCCCGGTCGGCCGTCGGGAAGCTGCTATTCGATACGGAGCAGGTTTCCAAAGTTGATTTCAGCGAGCATCTGGTCTCTATCGATTCGAAGGATGCCAACGACCCGAACGTACAAAGATGGACGTTTGTTGTAGACGGAAAGGGAACCCTCTCGGCGGAGGCGATTGCGACTCAAATGGGGTTTGCCCCGTCGCCGTCGCGGATCTTGAAAATCTACCTGGTGCTTGGCAAGGGCCTCACGAAATGTCGCAGCGATGACGCGCACCAGCAGCGATACGTGGTCACGCCCGTTCGTTGAGAACGGTTTTGTCGCGGGGAACTTCGCGCTGCGCGATCCCTACCCAACGGTATTCTTCGCTGTCGACGCTCTTTTTTGCCGGCGCACGACCCTTTATAGTCGGGATTCTTGAATCGCCGCTCGGCACCGGTCGATCCCTGCGGATGACCACCGATTTGGGTTTTCGATTGCCAAATAACCGTTCTGCAGCTTGGCGGGCATCCATTTTCAATGCAGCCGGTTGTGCCGCAACGAAAACCGACAAGGTTGTACAAGGAGTCGATCATGCCATTGATGAAGCGACACGTAGGGTTCGTTTGGGGTCTGACCGTGGTGCTCGGTCTATGGCAGCCCATCGGCTTGGCTCAAGAGCCTGCGGGCGTGCCATTGAGCTTTTCCACGCCTCAGGCCACCGCGGGAAAAAGCGACTACTTCAAGCACTGTGCGTCATGCCACGGCCCCGATCTGCGCGGCATCCATCTTGCGCCAAGCTTGATTGAAGGTCGCTTCGATTGGACCTGGCGTGGCAAGTCGATCGATGTGCTGGCATTTCATTTGCGTCGCATGCCTCCGAAGACCGTTGCCAAACCGGGTAGTCTGAGCAACGAGATCTACACCAACATCTTGGCGCATATTCTGAAATCCAATGGGATCGCCCCGGGCGCCGCGAAGTTGCCCTCTGATCTGAAAGCGCTTGCCAAGATCACCATTCCGAAGTTGTCGGGGACGCGATTCGATCCGACGGTGCCTGTCACGAAGTCGGCGGAACAGATCGCGCGATTGAATGATCTCCCTCCTGTTACCGAGGAAATGCTACGAGACCCCTCGCCTAACGACTGGCTGCAGTGGGGACGTACGTATCAAGGCCAGAGTTACAGTCCCCTGAAGCAGATCAACAAGGAAAATGTGAAGAACCTTAAACCCGCATGGCGGGTTCCGTTGCTCTCCGGGGAGAACATGGCGATGCCGCTGGTTTACCAAGGCATCATGTACTTGCACACCTTCCCCGATACCGTGCTGGCAATGGATGCCTCCAGCGGGGCCGTGCTGTGGCGTTACCAACGGCAAGGGGTGCTGGGCGCTAAGAAAATGGGTCTGGCGCTGTATGGCGACAGGGTCTTTGTACCGACCTCGGATCTGCATGTGATCGCTTTGAATGCCCGGACCGGTGAGCCGGTTTGGGATCACAGAATTTCGACCGGGGCATCGCCAAGCAAGCGCAGAGGGGTCTATCTTCGCAGCGCCCCCTTGGTGGTCAAAGGCAAGGTGCTCCAGGGGGTCGCCGCCCACAGAACTCCGCAAGGCGCATTTATCGTCGCGATCGATCTCGAGTCGGGTGAAGAGGCTTGGCGCTTCAATACCGTGGCCCGTCCAGGCGAGCCGGGAGGAAACAGCTGGAATGACTTACCGCTCGATCGTCGTAACGGCGGCTCGGTGTGGCATCAGGGAACCTACGATGCCGAATTGAATCTGGTCTATTTTGGCGTTGCCCCGACCTACGACACCGGGCCGCTCTTACAACGGGTGGACAAGGAGGGCATCACCAATGATGCGCTCTATACGAACTGTACGATCGCTCTGAATCCCGACACGGGTGAACTGGTCTGGCACTATCAACACATGCAGAATGACCAATGGGATCTCGACTGGGTTTTCGAACGTCAGATCGTGGAAATTCCGGTTGACGGCAAGCTGCGAAAAGTCGTGATGAATGTCGGCAAGATGGTCATGCTCGAAGCGCTTGACGCCGCCACGGGTGAGTATCTGTTCACGCTTGATCCGGGCGTACAGAACGTGATCAGCGCCGTCGACCCGAAAACGGGTGCCAAAACTTTCAATCCAGAGAGGATTCCCAACGCGAAGACACCCTGTGTGATCTGCCCCAGTGCGTTCGGCGCGCGCAGCTGGCCGCAGACATCCTACAGCCCTCTGACAAAACTGGCGTACGTGCCGATTGCCGAATGGTGTCTTGGCATGAGCACGACATCCAACAGAAGAGAGTTGCTCAGCACGGGTGTCAGGCTGTCTTCGGTGCCACATCCGGCTGTGGATGATGGGATGATGGGTCGTCTGCAGGCCTTTGACGTTGCCAATCAGCGGTTGGCATGGACCTCCGATCAGGTGACGCCACCCTCGACCGGACTGTTGGCGACGGCCGGAGGGCTGCTCTTCTCGGGCGACATCGATCCGTCGTTGCGGGCTCTCGATGACGAGACGGGAAAGCTGTTGTGGCAGGCCCCGCTCGACGACACACCCAGCTCGAGTCTGGTGACCTACAGCATCAAAGACAGGCAGTACATCGCCGTGGTCGTGGGTATGACCAACAATTTCGCCCGAGATATTACCAACGCCAACAATCACTTCCACTCGCTGAAGGGTCACAGCTCGACAAAGAGCAGTCCCGGTGGCAGGGGAGGCGCCGCAATCTGGGCGTTCGCGCTGGACGACTTTGTGCGCAACTGGACGGTCGAAGATCTGGCACCATCGCTCGATCAACTGAACCGCGGCCGTTCCTTCGCAAAGGGCAAACAACTCTTCGAGGCTGCATCGTGCAAGGCCTGTCATCGACTTCGAGGTCAGGGAGCTGAAATTGGACCGGACCTGAATCAGATGAGCCAGAAGATCAAAAGTGGCAAGGTCGACCGCTTGGGATTTCTGACCGAGATTGTGCAGCCGTCCAAGGTTATTGACGAGAAGTTCCGTACGCAAATCATCAGCACGCTTCAAGGAAAGTTGGTCAGCGGTGTCGTCGTCCACGAAGACGACAAGGTTGTCCGACTCCTTTCCAGTCCGCTCGACCAAGGTGCGAAGCCGAAGGAGGTTGCGAAGGAGGAGATCGACGAGCGCATCGAGTCCAATCTCTCCCTGATGCCACTCGGCCTGTTGAACACTTTGACCAAAGCGGAGATTCTGGATTTGCTCGCTTATCTAGAGAGTGGTGGGGATCCAGCGGATCGGGCGTTTCGAAAATAGGAGCGTGACGGCGCGAACGTAGCGAAAATCGCTTCCGCAGCGAGGCGTTCCCTGGGGGTGTCTCGGACCGCGTGCTTTCTGGCAGAGCGGCTGCAGGGGGCGAAACCTCACCTCACCTCGTCGCTGGCCGTCGGTTGTAGGATCGAATCTGCGAAAGCACAACTTGTCGGATTCACCCTGACGGATACACCGTAAATGAGGATCTCCGCTGCGCATGGCCAAACAAATCAACCGCTGCATTGAGCTGCTTCAGGCCGGCCATCCGATCTACTACACGCATGCCGATGCGCTCAGCTATGAAAACGGCCGGCAACAGGCGCAGACCTGGGCCGACTTTCTGATCGTGGACTTTGAGCATGCGCCGTTCGATGTTGTCGGGTTGCTTGCGTTCATGACGGGATTGGTGGACGGTGGCCCCACACCCGATGGTTTCCGCAGTCCGACCGTCATCGCCACGCTGCCATCCAACTGCAAGACGCGCACCGAAGTGGAAGCCAATGCGTGGCAGGTGCGCCAGGTCCTGTCGGCTGGCGTCCACGGAATTCTGCACACACATGCGCGAGACGCCGCAGCCGTACGGGCGTTTGTCGAGGCCTGCCGGTTCCCGTTTCAGACGATTGGGATCGGAGAACAACTCGGCCAAGGTCAGCGCGGGGCCGGCGGTCAAGACAGACCGGCCGCGTTGTGGGGTGTGACGCCACAAGACTACGTCCAAATCGCGGACCCGTGGCCGCTCAACCCCGACGGGCAACTGATGTTGGGTTTGAAAATCGAAGACCGCCAGGGTGTCGAAATGGCTGAGCCACTGGCCGCCACTGCGGGACTCGCTTTTGCCGAATGGGGACCTGGCGACATGGGCATGTCCTTCGGCTACGCCGATGCGCACGATCCACCGTATCCACCCGAATTGGAGACCGCCCGAAAGACCGTCAAAGCCGCCTGCGATAAGACCGGACTGGCCTTTCTCAGCAGTTGGCACGACCCACATAAAACCGAACAGGAAAACGTCCAGTTTCTATTCGACTGGGGAGTCAAAGTCATCTCCTGCCAGTCAGCCGAGACCAAAGAGATCGGAATGCGTCTGCGACCGCGGTGACGGCCGCTCGAACCACTCATGGTCAAGAGACCGTTGGTCACTCGGTTGGACATTTTCCCACCGTTAGCTTCGCGCCGGTTGACGTCCCCAGAAGCCGATTCGAACATGGTGGTTGGCAGCTGCTCGGCTGCTGACGCGAGACACCTTTGGCAACCC
The DNA here is from genome assembly GCA_002702965.1 of Planctomycetaceae bacterium. Taxonomy (GTDB): domain Bacteria; phylum Planctomycetota; class Planctomycetia; order Pirellulales; family Pirellulaceae; genus UBA9264. The sequence continues at coordinate 76,220 of PADE01000043.1, read as the reverse complement.
AGGCCGCTCGACCGCCCATCCAGCGAGAATCGATGTCCAAACCTGAAACGTTTGATTGGATGCGCGCGAATGGTCGGCCGGTTTGTCTGTGCTGGCTGCTGCTGGTCACCGGCCCCGCGCTGGCCGCGGTGCCTGACTCCGTCTCNCCCAACGTCATCCTGGTGATGTCCGACGACCAAGGCTGGGGAGACACCGGCTACAACGGNCACCCGCACCTGAAAACGCCGCATCTGGACCGGCTGGCGGCCGACGGACTGGTATTTCGTCGCTGGTACGCGGCGGCGCCGGTTTGCAGCCCCACCCGGGGGAGCTGCCTGACCGGCCGGCACCCGTACCGGTATGGAATCCTGACGGCGAACCGCGGACATCTGCCCCCCCGCGAACAGACCCTGGCAGAGTTGTTGGCGGCGCGGGGATACCGGACCGGGCACTTTGGCAAATGGCACCTGGGCACACTCACGACCGAACTTCAAGATTCCAACCGCGGTGGCCCTCGGGGCCGACAGCACTTTTCGCCGCCCTGGAAAAACGGGTTCCAGGTCTGTTTCTCGACCGAGGCGAAGGTGCCGACCTGGGACCCGCTGCGAAAGCCCGGGACGGCCCGCGGCCGGCGTTGGTGGAACCCGGTCGTCGACGCCGCCGACGCCATCGCTTACGGAACGCGGTACTGGAACCATCACGGCGATTCGGTCGATGAGAACACGCGGGGCGACGACTCGCGGGTGATCATGGACCGGGCCGTCCCCTTTATCGAATCGGCCGCACAAGCCGGATCTCCGTTCCTGGCCGTGATCTGGTTCCACGCGCCGCACCTGCCGGTCGTGGCCGGTCCGAAATATACGGCCCTGTATGCCGAACACCCGGATTACCACCGACACTACTACGGCTGTATCACCGCGCTGGACGAACAGGTGGGCCGTCTGCGCGCCACCTTGGACCGGCTGGGGATCACCGAGAACACGATGCTGTGGTACAGCGCCGACAACGGTCCGGAAGGCAACGCGCGGGCTCCCGGCCGCACGAAGGGGCTGCGCGGCCGGAAGCGGAGTCTCTACGAGGGGGGGATCCGCGTGCCCGGTATCGTGACCTGGCCCGCCGTGGTTCAGGCCGGTCGGGTCACCGATCGGCCGGGTGTGACCTCCGACTACCTGCCGACCATCCTCGACGTTCTCGGCATCCCGCTTCCCGGCGAATCCACTCCCGACGGGACCAGCCTGCTTCCGGTGCTCAAGGACCAGCCCGACTGGAAACGCCCTGGTCCCATCTTCTTCGAATCGGCCGGCCANACCGCGGCGATCGGCCACCGTTTCAAGTTGGTGCGGCGCGGGGGTGGCGGACGTAAGAACAAGACCAAAACGCCTCCGCTGGCGACCACCGAGTTATTCGACCTACTGGCCGATCCCCGCGAANCCACGGATCTGGCGGGCGACCATCCCGGCCGGGTCGCGGAACTCTCGAAGCAACTCAAGGTCTGGCAGGCCTCCTGCCGAACCAGTGCGGCGCGCTGAGCCACGCCCGTCGCGGGCCGCGACGCGTCGCCGCGCATCGGGGTGACCACCGTCATCGGTCTGTGGGCTCGACTAGAAGACGGACTAGAAAACGACACTGAGTCGCAGCAACGCGATTGGAGCGCACAGTTTGAAAGTCCTGCATGGGCTGTGATCGACACAGGGGACTATCCACGGCGGTTCGCTTGCTGGAACCAACGAGGCTTGACTGCGATTCCGACCAGGAATCGGACCTCCAATATTGGGTTCAATGCAATATTGGGTTCAATGCAATATTGGGTTCAATGCGAACGCGACACACACCAGTAAAGCAACCCGTNACGCCAATCTGGANGTCTATCCGATCGAACAGAGCTGACATCCTGAAAAGTTGGTTCGCGCTGCGCGGCCTGATTTGTGNCGGAACGAACANAGTGGTCACGATCGATTGGCCGATCCGAGCGATCGATATTCCCCGGGGTAGCCGTTAGAATATGCGCCGGTTTCCCCAACAATCACGTCCAATATGCAGGTCTCCAATGTTGTATCGCTGCCTCCTGGTGCTCGGTCTGGCAATCATCACGGCCCCTCTTCGGGCCGATGACAGCCAGTATGTTCTGCGCGGTGATTCACTCGTTCAACCGAACGTGCCGCAGGGTAAAGTCAGCCAGCACGTCTGCAAAAGCAAGATTTTTGCAGGCACCATTCGTCACTATTCGGTGTATCTCCCGGCCCAGTACGATCCGGCCAAGCCGGCTGCCTTGATGGTCTTTCAAGATGGACACGCCTACGTCGACCCGGCGGGACAGTTTCGGGCCACCGTCGTGATGGACAATCTGATCCACCGTGGTGAAATGCCAGTCACGATCGGAATCTTTATCGACCCGGGACACACCACCGAAACACTTCCTGAAAAACGAGGCTGGCGTCCGCGTCCGGCCAATCGCAGCTTTGAATACGACACGTTGTCCGACCAATACGCCCGATTTTTGCTTGAAGAAATCCTTCCCGAAGTCGGAAAAAGCTACCGCCTCACCGAGGATGCCAGCCAACGCGCTATCTGCGGGATCAGTTCCGGCGGCATCTGCGCTTGGACCGTCGCTTGGGAGCGCCCCGATGCGTTTGGCAAAGTGCTGAGCCACGTCGGCAGTTTCGTGAACATTCGCGGTGGACACCACTATGCGGCGATCATTCGCAAAACAGATCGCAAGCCGATCCGCATCTTTCTGCAAGACGGCAGTGGAGACTTGGATAACCAGCACGGCAACTGGCCGCTGGCAAACCAGCAGATGGCCAAGTCGCTGGCGTTCAAGGATTACGACTACAAGTTTGCCTACGGTGTCGGCGGACACAACGGCAAACACGGCGGCGCAATCCTCCCTGATTCGTTGCGCTGGCTGTGGCGAGACTGAACCCCGGCTCTCCTGCCAGCCTGCGCCACCGCCCACCCGACGCGTTCCAGACTGACGCGTCCGTTTTGCGCTCCACTGGAAGCCTGGGTCGACAACCGTCCCGCAGGCGGGAACTGGATGTCCTCTACTGCTGCTGTACCAGTTTGACCCGTTTCCAGATGCCCGCGGCGAACCGGTCCTTTTTCACTTTCACGATCAGCCTGTTGGCGACACCTCTGTGGGCAGTTCCAGTGATCTCCAGGCCAAAAGGTTTGTCCCAGGCGACNCCGGGAGAGGCAGTGGTTCGTCCGGCTGGGACGCCGTTCAGCCAAAACCANGCATCCCCGTCGATGGCGCCAAACAGAAGCCAGAGTTTGCCCGACTCATCGCCGATGGGGAAGTCCACAGCGTACCACGCGGTCCCGTGGTACTTGCCCGGGTACGCTTGATCGGTCCAGGAGGAATCCGTCCGGATGGGCTTCCATGTTCCATCGAGATCATCGGTCCGCTGCCACCCGAGTTTCTCCCCTTCATCCCGCGGATCGATCTTGAGTTTCCATTCGACGGGAAGTTGCTTCAGCACTTTGCCCGCCAGGGCTTCGAAGGGCGGCTGGTAGAGCATCGCCAGGTTCGCGTGGAACTGCGCTGAGATCATGATCGTTTGTTGACTGTCGCGGAGCAGATGGCGAGTTTCCTCGACGAGGGCCTCGTACTGACGGAACGCCTGCCGGTCGGTTTGAACCGCCTGTTGCAATTGATCGAGGCGCAGTTTCAGAAATGCGATGCGCGCTTCCCGGACACGGTGTCGGGAGGCGGGCCGCTCGGCGACGCGGAGTGCCCGTTGCAGCAGNTGATCCGCCTCCGCCACCTTGTCTGGCGGAAGGATGCCCAGCGAACGTTTTGCGTGTCCGACACCATTCTGAAGCGCGGCATCCAGCAGCGTGTGGTACTTCTTCATGGTGTGGCCCGCAGATCCGTAGTGGTGATCNCAATAATCGTTAATCAGTTCATCCAGGTCCTGATCGACATCCCACAGAAGCCGGGCCTTCAAGTAATGCGAGATACCGGATCCGATCCAGTGGCTGGCGCCTTCACCAGCCCACCCATACACGCCCTTTTGCTTGGCGAAGCGAATGTAATCCGCCAGCCCGGTTAGCCACATCGTGGGGGTGTCGTGATGGTGAAGCGTNAAGCACTGTTCGTAGTCATAGATCAATACGGGATTGCCGAACTTCGTCCAACCTTCAAGAAACGCACTCCAGAGCTTGTTCTGGGGGCAGGTGTTGTCGGACATGGCATGTTGATAACAGAGGGCCGCATTGGCGTATTCAATCATCACGTTCTTGCGTGGCCGCCAGCGCCTGGGAGGCGATACGGTGGATCCGTAGGCATAGGTACTGACATACACGTCGGGGAACTCTTTTTCGACGATTTCCGCGATCCGGTTGACGAAGTAAATCATGCGGTCAGACATCGGAGAGGAATCGCGAAGTTCGTTGGGTGCGTAGGCGTCCGACGCATTGTTCTTGCGCCAAGGGCTGTCTTTGGCATCCAGCGCCAGGCAGCTGGAACACTCGCACCAGTACGACGGTTCGTCGTTTTGGCCGACGTGGTAGCGGCGGGTGTCCGGGTGCTGGTGGAGGTAATCCAGCACCCCCTGGGNGGCCATCTGGATGACGTCGGGATTCGACATGCAGACCTGAGCCGCCCGCCCATCCTTGTACGACGCCACGCGTTTTCCATCGACAAGTGGGAAGTATTCCGGATGGGCTTGATAGAGCGCCTGATGCTGTGGATCCGAGGCGCCTCCGGGTATGAGTCCGCCCAGCGTATGGCCCATTAATTGGATGTATCCATGCCCGCGATGTGGACCCTGGTCGACGGGACCCGGCTTGGACATTGCATTTAATCCGTTGCGGACGCCCCAGTCGAGAATTTGGCCGAGGTCGGTTTGAGCGGGTCCCGTATCGACGGTCGAAAAGGCCCAGGGTGCCGCCCAGCCGCGCACCGCAAAATCCGGCGACGATATCAGCCGCCGCGCGGGAACTCTGATCTGGGCCGTGCGGGGGATATTGTCAAAACCTTCACCCACCGAGAGTGCACTGAGCCATCGGCATCCCAAGCTTCGCAAGAACCGATACGTAGAGAACAGCACCCCGATGTCACTGCCGCCGGTGAGGACGATGTCGTTGCCAGACTCGGTGTCGATCAGGATGGTCTCTGTTCCCCATCCGGTGTCCGGGACGAGNCCGTTACCGACCCGGGTCTGGCCGATGTAGATGACACGGCCTATCAAAGTCGACCGGTTGGGTTCGCTGACGGTTGGCAACGTCTGTCCGGTCATCACTGACAGGTAATGTCGCAACTCCGCGCCCGCGTGCTTTTCGGTGGGGGTGGCTGTCTCGGGAAGCACAATTCCGACGATCGATTCACCATCGGCGACGCTTACGCTCGCTGACGCANCTGCCGAATTGCGAGTCGNTTTGCCGTATACCCGAAAGGCCAGATCGTTGCCGAAGTACCGACTCCAGTTGGGTGTCCAGCGCGCCTGCAGACCACCAGGGTAGGGNTCGGTGTTGTCGTAGCGGTACCCCACGTGGCCCTTGATGTTGGTAATGAAAGNGTTGTACAGCGTGTTTGGTTGTACGGGGATGGGCGTATCGAATTGAAAACGTACCCAATCTCCGTCGGCCAGGCCTTCAAACGACCCCACTTGCGAGCCCAACAGCGTTCCACCTTCCCAGTTGGCGAGTTGCTCGTATTTGCGGACGTCGACCTTCACCACATCACCGGTTCCCGATGGTTCCCAGGTCTTCAGCTCCACCGCGGTAATCAGCTGGGTGTTCGGTCCGGTCGTGAACGATTGTGATAGTCGCTCGCCGGGACGACCGCCGAAATGGGTGACCGCCGCGGGCTGGTCAACATCCAGAAACTCAGGGCGACCTTTGTCGGCAGTACCGATCGTCTCCGCCACAGGTACCACAGCCTGCTGAGCGGCGGTTTCTACGGTGGGCGGTTGAAACTGGCGGTCCGTCCTCTCTGCAGAGGTGGCCGGCGGTTCGGTTCGTGGCGATCCACACCCCAAGATCCCCACGAGCAGCAGCACCAACTCAATTTTCATCGTAGCTCTTCCGCTCCGTGCCGGTATTCAACACGCTCAGATCGAGATTGGCCAAATCACTGTGCGGGCCGCGCCGGCTTCCAGCGAATGGCGAACAGGTCAATCGGCCCCTGCCACTTGATGTCGGCTCCGACGATCGAGAGGATCGTGTCGTCGGACAGCACGACACTGAAGCTCGGTTCGGCACGGTCCTCGGTGTACGAAACGTAGTACACTTCGTCCGCCCAGGTGTTCCCCTGATCGTAACTGACCATCGCCCGGCTGCCGCGGTGTCCGGGTCCGTACCGCGTGTCGTGGATCACGACCACGGTTCCGTCACTCTGGATCGCCGGGCACCCGTAACACTGNCCGTAGACGGTGGTCAGTGGGCGGAGTTTTCGCCAGCTGAGTCCCTGGTCGGCAGACTCGGCCAGAAACAGGTGCTTGAAACCGCGTCGATCGGTTTCCGGTCGATCGGTGGGGCGTCGTCCCCGCTGGTAACGCAGCGTCGTCAGCAGGTTCCCCGCGGGCGTCGCGACGATGTCACCCTGCGAGCACCAGTCGGCCACCGTGTGAGGCCCCTGCCAATTGCGACCACGATCGGTGGAGCGATAGAGCATCAGGGTGTCCCGCGTGGAGGAGACAACCCCGTAGAGCTTGACCCGGCAAAGCAGGGTTCCATCGGACAACAGGTTCAGACCAAACACCGTGTACCGCGCGAACCGGTCCGTCGGCAGCTTGATGCTCCCGATCTTGCCGGCAGTTTTCCCCTCGTCTGCGGACTCCCAGACGTGCACACGGCTCGCCTCGCTGAATCGTCCGTCCTGTCGATCCTGTGTCACGGCGATCATCGTCCCGTCGCGGAGGATTTTGAAAAATCCGCCCGCCAGGTCGGGTGAACGTTCGTAGGACGTCCAGTGCCGCCCTCCATCGGTCGATTTACAGAGCAGCGTCCGGCGGCCGACGTAGACAGTGCCGCCAGGTCCCAGCGCCAGCAGGCCACCTTCTTCTCCGGCCGCGCCGGGCAGCTTGACCTTTTCCACGGGGACTCGTTCCAGTCGACCGGCCCGAGCGTGGAGGAAGTACTTCCCCGCCTGCATCTCCTTCAAGACGGTGACCGACGGCACCGGCAACTTTCCCAGTCGATCCGTTTTGAGTGGTGGTCCCGCGACTAACTCCCGGGCGGGCAACAGGGCCAGCGCCGACAACACGACGGTCAACAAACCACTCGCNCGCTTGTTCCGTCCCGGAGTATCGACGTATTTCATGGTGTTCGCCCTGCTGTCTGAAGCACTGTGCGAGTGGTGCGGTGGCTGAAACGCCGCGGCGAATCGGATCGACCGTGCAGCGCACCTGCGAAAAATGTACCACAACTCACTCGATCAGACGCGAAACGGGCAAGCCGGCGGCCGATTCGAACTCACCGGTCGGTTGGTGATTCTCAAGATCCCGATCGCAAACTTGTTCGTCTGTGGGCAACGGCTGGCGACCTCGGGAGATTTGAACCGGGAACACGATTGCCGGATCAACCGTTTCAACCTGTACATCAGCCAGAATTCTCACCCTCAGCTTGCGTCGCGGCGACCCCTTCGGCAGCGAAAATGGACCGCGACCGAAGCCCCTTGATACGATGAAATCAGGACACCTCGTTTGCCCCGAATGCCCTGACACCCGATCCGCTATGCGCTACCAGACCATCTTGCAGGCCGTCGGGCCACTGCTGATCGTTGCTGCGGGCATGGCCGGCTTTACCTGGCTGAAATCGCTCGATGTCCGGCCGGCGACATCTCCCAATCCTGCCAAATCTCCGCTCGTACGTACCCGCATGCTAGGAGCTCCTCGGGAACAATTCGAGATCACAGTCGGTGGCCGGGTCGTGCCGAGTCGCGAGGTGACTCTCTCCGCCGAAGTGAGCGGGCAGATTGTCGCTCGACCCGCCGCGCTCCGCGCCGGACGACACGTCACCGGGGGTACGCTGCTCCTGCAACTCGATCCCACCGACTACGAATTGAAACTCCAGGAGTTCGACAGCCAACTGGATGGCATCGCGCTTGAACGGGAACAACTGGCTGCCGAAACCCGCGGAATCGAGGCGTTGGCTGCGCTCGCGGAAGAAGATGAGCAACTTGCTTCGAGGGAATTGGACCGCAAGAAAACGCTGTTGGAGAGCGGGGCGGCCACGCCAGCGGATCGTGACCGCGCCAGGCGAGAGTTGCTCGAGGCGCGCAACACGCTGCGCGAGCTGGAGAATCGCCGAGACTTGCTGCCCGTCCGGCGGCAGCGAATGGATGCCACCCGTCGAGGACTGGTGGCTCAGCGCCAGCGCGNCCGCCGGGACCTCGACCGAACCCGGATCGTAGCACCGTTCGACGGATTACTGACGCTCGAGAGAGTCGAGGTCGGTGACTTTGTGCGCCCGGGAGATGTGCTGCTGAAGATTGAAGAAGCCGCCGTGGTCGAGGTTGCGTGTCAGCTGCGCGACGATGACCTGCGTTGGCTGAGAGATTCCCGGGAGTCGAGCGCCGCGCTGGAGTCTCCAGGTAACCCCTTCGAAGTTCCCGAAGTCGCCGTTACCGTCAGCTACCGCGAGAGTCCCAGCCAGTGGACCGGTCGCCTGACACGTTTTCAGGGGCAAGGTTTCGACCCCCAGACCCGCACGATTCCCTGCCGTGTCATTGTCGAACGTCAAACCCCTGGTGCATCGGAAACAGACACTTCCGTCTTGATACGCGGAATGTTCGTTACCGTCACACTGCCCATTCGCCCGCAGACCCGGTTGATCGAAATTCCCTCCGAGGCGCTTCGCCCCGACGGACAGGTCTGGTCGGTTACCGAGAATCGGCTGGTGATCCATCGCGTCCAGATCGCTCGAACACTCCGTAACTCGGTCCTGGTGCGNGCGGAGTTGACCGANCTGAAACCCGAGGACGTTGTGGTCATCTCCCCGCTAGCGATTACCTACGATGGGATGTCGGTGCAACCTGTGCCCGNTCCCACCGCCGGTCGTTCAGGCGAGGAGGCGCCGTCACCATGAGATCCCTTGTCGCCTGGGCCGTCCGCAATACTCCGTCGATGAACACGTTGATGATCGGCTGCCTGGCCATCGGCATTGTCTCGATGACGATGCTCCAGCGAGAGCGTCACCCCGAGCACCGCGCCGACGAAATCGAGGTCCGGGTTGTCTATCCGGGAGCCAGCCCGATCGAGACCGAGGAGGGAATCTGCCTGAAGATCGAAGAGGCGATCCGATCGATTGTCGGAGTAAGAAAACTGACCTCGCGCGCCACCGAGGGGCGAGGGACCGTCACGGTGGAACTTGCACCCGATGTCGACAGCTCACAACGTGTGGTCAACGAGATTCGGGCGGCCATCGACGGGATCCCGAGCTTTCCCAGAGACGCCGAACGCCCCGAAGTTCACCTGACGGTTCAGTACCGTTCGGTGATCTCTGTCGCCATCCTGGCCCCAGCCACTCTCGACCCGGCCACCGATCCGGTGGTTGAACGGCAGTTTCGTGGGCTCGCCGAGACGATTCACGACGAGCTGCTGCAATTGTCGGAGGTATCCCACGTCGACCTCTGGCAGGCCAAACCTTACCAGATCGATGTCGAAGTGTCTGAGGAGATTCTCCGCGAGTACGGCCTGACACATCACGAGGTGGCTGAGGCGCTCCGTAAAGGCAATCTCGATTTGCCCGGCGGGCAGATCAAGTCCACACCTGACGAGATCCTGATACGGACGACCGACAAGCAGGTGACCGGNACCGAGATCGCGAAGATCCCGGTACGTACCGATCACAACGGCGCGGTAGTTACCGTGGGTGACATCGCCCTTGTGCGAGACGGATTCGCCGACATCGATCTGGTTGCCACACTCGATGATCGGCCGGTGATGTCGATCAAGATTCGCAGGACGGCCGATGAGGATATGTTGACGATCCGTGAACAGGTTGTCGACTACGTCGCCACTCGACCGATGCCACCCGGATACGACCTGAAGATCTGGGACGACTACAGCACGCAGGCGCGAAATCGACTGGACTTGCTGTCAAAGAATGGTGTTTTCGGTCTGCTGTTGGTATTCGCCGTATTGGGTTTGTTCCTCGACCCAAGATTGGCGTTTTGGGTCGCGTTGGGGATCCCTGTTTCCGTCTTCGCCACCTGTGCGTTGATGCTGGCGGTGGGAGCGACCTTGAATATGTCTTCGATGTTCGCCTTTGTGATGGCGATGGGCATCGTGGTCGACGATGCCATCGTGATTGCCGAAAACGTCTACGCTCATCGACTGCGGGGACGCTCATCAATCGAAGCGGCCATCGACGGTACGGCCGAGGTGGCCCCGGCGGTCATCAGCAGTGTGTTGACCAGCGTGATCGCGTTCGTGCCCCTGGCCTTCGTCAGNGGAGAGATGGGCCGGGTGATCGCGGCGATGCCGCTGGGNCTGATTTCCATGTTGCTGATCTCGCTGGTCCAGGGCCTGTTCATCCTCCCCTGTCATCTGGCCCGCTCTCGGTTGCCCGGTCTTTCTTCAGAAGTACCCGGCTTCCAGCAGGCGGTGCAACGGGCCGTCGATCGGTTTATCAGGCACGTGTACTCCCCTGCCCTGCGATGGACGCTTGGGCACCCCGCCATCCTGCTGGCTGGTTCCGCCTCGGCCCTGCTGGTCACCGCGGGTCTCTACCAGGGTGGACAGACGCCTTTTGTNTTTCAACAGGAACTCGATTGGGAGTTCGTCTACACGTTCATCGAATACCCCAAGGGAACCCCTACCGCCACAATCGATGAGGCCACCAGGCGACTGGAAAAGACGTTTCGCGAAATTGAATCGGAAGAACTCCAGGCTTCCGACGGCAATCAACGCTCGCTGGTTAAGACACGGTTTCGGAGCGTCGGCTTTGCCAACCAGCTGGACAACATGCGGGGTGAGATCTACATCGGATTCGAACCGGGGCAGATCTTCGCCGAAAAGTCGAGTCGTGACGTGATCGGCAAGTGGCGAGAGCGGGCCGGAGAATTTCCCGGTGCCGAACGAGTGGTTTTCTGGGGCATCAACAACGCCGCCGGTGGCCGGGCCATCGAGCTCGATCTGCTGGGCAGCGACATCGATGAACTCGAATCGGTTGCGGACAGCATCAAACAGAAGCTGGTAACCTACGACGGGGTGTACGACATCCGTGACAGCCGTGGGCCCGGCAAATGGGAAATGCAACTCAAACTCAAGCCCGGGGCGGAGTCGCTTGGAATTCAACTGGACCAGTTGGCCCGCACCGTTCGCGGAGCCTTCTACGGCATCGAGGCAATGCGACTGCAGCGGGGGCGTCACGAGGTGAAGTTGATGGTCCGCTACCCCAGGCACCAGCGGCGCAGTTTGCAGCAGCTCGACGAACTGCGAATTCGGACTGCCGACGGCAGTGAGGTGCCTTTGAAGGAACTTGCCGATGTGACAGTCGAACGCGGATACGACGACATTCTGAGAATCGATCAGCACCGAGCGGTTACGATTACCGCCGACGTCGACCAGGACGCGGCGAACGCAGTCCGAGTGATCGCCGATCTTGGCAGCGAATTTCTTCCGGAACTCGTTGAAACGCATCCCCGGGTATCGGTGCGGTGGGAAGGTCAGCAGAGAGAAACACGTGAATCCTTCGGTAGCCTGATGGTCGGCTTCCTGCTGGCCCTGTGCGGGATGTTTGCCCTGCTGACACTCGAATTCCGATCTTATTTCCAGCCTTTGATCATCCTGGCAGTGATCCCGTTTGGTTTGGTCGGCGCTGTCGGTGGTCATTGGTTGATGGACCAGCCGCTCACGATGTACAGTATTTTCGGAGTGGTCACCCTCTCGGGCATCGTCGCCAACGATTCGATCGTGCTGATCGATTTCATTAACCGGAGGATGGCCACCGGATCGTCGCTTGAGGAGTCGCTGCTGACCGCCGGACAACGGCGTTTCCGACCGGTGGTGCTGACTTCGATTACCACGGTTGCCGCGCTGCTGCCCCTGCTGCTGGAACGCAACACGCAGGCCCAGGTGCTGATCCCGATGGCGATTAGCATCTCCTTTGGGCTGATCGTGGCGACCGTCTGGATCTTGTTCCTGGTCCCAGTGCTGTACTCGGTCTACGCCAGAGGGACCGGATGCAGCAACCGGCGAGTGCCTGAGCTCTAGCATCCTGGCGGCAAGTCGATGAGCAGCAACAGCGGGTGTGACGGCCGACCCTGCGCCGTGACTCTACCAACGTCGAGGCTGTCTTGCTGGCCGGCGTGCATCCCCAGTCCACTCGCCGGCAATTTCCACGTGGTGCAGTACCTGCCGCGATCGCTTGATTGCCTCTCGCTCGGTTCTTACTTGCGGGGCCTCTTGCCGATCTTCAGCTTCGACACGTAGATGTCGGTCTGCGTGGAATAATTGCCACGGGCCAGGTTGGCCTGCCGATAGGCGTGGCCTGAGTAATACACAACAAAGACACCGTCGGTGCTCTCCACAAACCCGCTGTAGCCCATATCCGCGTAGGACGGCAGAGGCAAGTCGGCAATCGATGCGAACTTGCCGGTCGGTTGGCGGTACTTCAAGAGCGAGGTCGCAAACTTGTTCGTCTGCGGACTGTCCGCCGGGCCGTGGTTGGCGAGATATGCGTAAAAGCGACCGGCGAGGTAAACATCGTCGCCGATGGCGATCATCTCCGGCCCGGCGATCCCGCCCCCCGCGATGTGGGCACGCGCGCTGGTCCATTCGGTGTAGGGCGGACGGGAACGAGAGAGGAAATCCTGCCGGGTAAAGGCCCACAGTTCTCCATCCGGTCGGAAGGTCAACGCGGTTTCTGTGACAGGCCAGGGGGCGTCTTTGAGGATAGTGCTGACTTTTTTCCACTTCAGTCCATCCGTCGAGCGGAGCAGGTCGATACGGAACAACTTCGCGTTTTGCTCCTCCGCTGCGGTGATGTACTCGGTCCGCCCCGCATCGACGAAATCACTCGTCACATAAACCACACCGTCGCGAACCTTCGGCTTCCAAAAGTTGTGACCCGGTTTGTACACCCGTTGCGACTTGGACCACCGCTTTCCATCCTCTGTGTAGACCGCTCGGGTCTCCGCATAATTGCGGGCATCTGGCTGCTGGGCTCCCAACGGGTCCTGGGGATCAACCTCGCGGCGCATATACACATAGTAGAGAACCAGACGTCCGGGCAGGGCCAGAAGCTTGCAATCTACGGCCGATCCATTTCCGGGAGAGCCGGTTGTCGTATAGACCAGATCCCACTGCTTGAGATCCGCCGATCGCAGCACAATTCCCGGACCGTCCATGCCATTATGGATCGTACCCTTGTTGATACATACGTAGTAGTGGCCCCGCCAATGGGCGATATCGGGAGTCGCATTCCATTGACCGTTCGAATAGACCTTACGCGTCCATTCAATAACACCGTTCGGGTCGGAGTGCTCTAGACGGGGGCGATCGGCCGCCACTGCGCGATTGTTGACCGCTGTCGACAAGATCGCTCCGAGAACGAGACGAATAACGGTAGTCCACCACGGAGTCTTGCATGTGATCATGGGTTCAAACCGCACCTTTGTTCACAGGTGTTTAGATGGTTCTGTTCAGATGGTTCAAAACGACCGGGTCGCTGCGATGTCGATTCCCACCGCCTCCACTTTCCGCGCCGAATCTTGACAGCGTGACCCTATTTCACTTTCCTGCGCCGGGTGATCTCGAAGTCACCATAGCTCGATTGGAAGAGATCCTCCCCAGAGACGCTGACCCCATTGATTATCCGGACCGTAATCAACTTGATCCAGCGGGTCGACGGAGTCGCCAAGGTCTGTCTCAATTTTTCTGCATTTCCGGCCACCCTGAAACTCCTCCACCACTCGTACTCGTACTGCTCGGTACGACCCTCAACGTCCCATTCCGCCATTCCGTCCATCCCCTTGGCATACCCGTCGAGCGCCTTCGGCGTTCCGCCCCCGGGCCTTAGAAAATACTTGCAGCCGTTGGCATGGGCGATTGCCAGGTCTTTCTCATTTACCTCATCGCCATAGTGGATGATCACGCTGTCCAGCAGCTTTTCCTTCATCATCGTCCGGTAGTCGATGTTAAAGATCGGTGAGTAGGTGGGGCCGCCACCTTCCCATGGCCACACCCAGGCGGAGAGTTCCAGCCGTTTGCCTTTCTTGCGACCGATCCGATCCAGGATGTTTCGGGCATCGCGCATGAACTGAATGAAGAACCCTTCCTTGACCTTGTCCATCTTGGCGTCGGTGCGGGGATCATCGCCGTATCGATCCTGGAAAGCGTCCAACAGCGGCTGCTCGGAATCTCCAAAGGCCTGGTTCAGCCGAACAAATGCCATGTTGACGCCGTCGATGTCAAACCGCTCGGCTGCCTCCCGCATGATAGAGAGATGGAAGTTCCGCACCTCCGGAAAAGCAAAACTCAACTTCTCGATGGGTGAGCCGTCTCCGTGTCGCATGCGCAGTTCAGGGTGTCGTTCAAAGAAACCATCCATGTGCTCCAGTGGGCTTCTCTGAATCGAGGGGCGGAGCATGATATCGAATTTGATACCCATACTGTGGAGATGGTCGGCGATCACATCCTGAAACACGATTCCCTTTTCGAGCAGCGCCTTCTGGATCGGGATAGTGCGTGCATACGAGTCATTGCTCATCCATCCATACGTTGGAATCTCGGTCACTAACGTGCCGAATTTCGAGCGGTAATTCGTCCAGTCGCCATAGCTAACGGCCATCATATAGCGGGCGATCGTCGAGTACCGGTAGACCTCCACCCAGGCTCGTAGATCCTCTTCGGTAGGAACGCTCAGCAGGAATTTCTTGAAACCCGTCCCATCGTCCGAAGCGACCAGCCGGCGGTTCTGATTCCACCATGCGCGCTCTGTCTTTTCCTCAGCAATTTCCGCTGGACTCATCGGGATCAGTTTCACATAGGCGAGATAGGTTTTGGCCCCCTTGAACTTNCTGATGGTCAGGTTCTTTCCGGTGAGATCTTCCGCCCTCCAGAACCGCTCGATGAGCGACGTTCGGCCGGGATAGACCTGTTCTGCCGGGGGTCCCGGGTTGTTTTCCTGAATGCGATGAAACGTGGGATCTCCGCTCAGCTTCAGTTTCAGGACCATCGTGAACGTATCTTCNGCCGGCTCCGAATATTCGAAGTCGGGATTCCAGACGCCGANATNGATCTTGTGCCAACCTTTGACGGTCATCGGTAGAGTGACGGCCGGGGGCTCGATCAGTGCTTTGGCACCGATCATCTTCCCAGCCACACCGTCGGCCTCATATTCGATGATCTGCCAGTGGTCCCATTCGGGCGTGGTNGCCAGCGCNGCGCCGGGGGTGCAAATGCTGAAGTCGGTGATCGTGACCGGCTCGGCTTCTGCTGCGTGGCCGATTCCGGCACCCGCCACGGCCGCCAACCAAACGGCGTTCATCCATTTCGTCATACCTGTCGGCCCTCGTCCGTGCGATTATCAAAAACCGTCGCCTAATCCGCGATCGCCCTCGCTCTAACCGCCGGCGTAAACGGCGTTCCAGAGGTCCTTGCCCAACACGCTCTTGCCATTGATTTTGTGGATCGTGATCACCTTCAGCGGCTGTTGCCGGGGCTGCGGAGCCGCGATTACCTTTTTCAGTGTTGCCGGATCTCCCGCGACTCGCAGGTACTTCCACCGAGGGTCGTAGTCTGGAAAAAGGGGGTAGCCGATTCCCCACTCCGCAACGCCGTCGATTCCCTTGGTGTAGCCATCTAGGAGCGTTTCGACATAGTTGTTGTCCGTTCTGGGTGCCGCGTAGAACTTGCAGCCGTTGGCGTGTGCGATCGCCAGCTCTTCGACAGCCGNACCTGATGCACCGCGCGTGGTGTCGTGCATCAAGTCTTGCACGACAATGCTGTCCAGCAGCTTTTCCTTCATCATCGCTCGATAATCCACATCGGACCACTTCCCGCGCGGGCTGTTTGTGGGCCAGACCCAGGCGGAGAGTTCCAGGCGTTTGTCCTTCTTGCGGCCGACCTCGTCGAGTACCCGGCGGGCATCGCGCATGAACTGGGTCAGAAACTCCCCCCGGACCGTGCGCATTTTTTCCTCGGTCTGCGGGACCTCGCCGTATCGGGCGCGAAAAGCGTCTTGGACCGGTTGCTCCCAGCCGAGACACCGGTTCAACCGAACAAACGCAATGTTGACGCCATCGACGTCAAACCGTTGGGCCGCTTCCCGCAGGATGGCCAGGTGAAAGTCCCGGACTTGAGGATAGGCGAAGCTCAACTTGTTGATGGGAGTAACGCCATCCTGTTTGCGGATCCGACATTCCAGGTGTTTCTCAAAAAAACCGTTGACGACGTCCAGGGGATTTCTCTGGATCGAGGGCTGGATCATGATGTCGAATTGGATGCCCATCCGGTGGAGGTGGTCCGCGATCACATCCTGGTAGGCGATTCCCTGATCGAGCAGCGCTTGGTGCATCGGGATCGTGTGGCGAAACGGGTTAAAGCGCATTGTTCCGTGGGTCTTGATATCGGTCACTAACGTTCCAAATTGGGATGGATAATAGGTCCAGTCTCCGTTACTGACCGCGCACATGATCTTGCCGACGCTCGACTCTCTGTAGACCTCCACCCAATCTCGCAAGTCATCTTTGGTGGGAACGCTCCGATAGAAGTTGTGGANAGCCGTTTCATCGATCGAGGCGACGAGCCGGCGAGTTTGTTGCCACCGTTGCCGCTCCTGCTTTACCGCTACGATCTCGGTCGAGTGCATGGGGACCAACTTGAGATATGCGATGTACGCGTAGCGGCCCTTGAATTTGCCGATGGTCAGGTTCTTGCCGGTTAGATCTTCGGCCCGCCAGAACCGCTCGATGATCGACGTCTTGCCCGGAAAGACCTGTTCTGCCACTTCTCCAGGGGGCTTTTGCAGAATGCGTCGCCAGCTGGGATCTCCCGTCAGCTTGAGCTTCAGTACCATCTCCGCGGGCTGTTCTGCCTTGATCATCGTACTCCAGTACCCGACATAGATTTTGTACCAACCCTTGACTTGGATGGGCAGCGTCACATCGGGAGGCGCAACCAGCCCNCGCGCCCCGATCATCTTTCCGGAGACCCCGTCCGCCTGATACGCGATCACCTGCCAGCGGTCGCGCTGAGGTGTGGTGGCCAGCGCCGAGCGTGGGGTGCAGAGGCTGAAGTCGGTGAGCATCACCGTCCCTGCTTCCGCGCGCAGGTGTTGACTGGTGGCAGTGGCAAGTCCCAGTAGCGCTACTACCAGGAGCGCCCCAAGCGCTGGAGATCGGCGGGTGGCGTGCGTCGCAGGGGCGCGTCGCGGTCCCGCATCCAGTTTCGCGTTGTCCCGCTTCGATGTGCGATCCGGGTCGGTCACAGCAACCATGGAATGGTCCCCACGTCTATGCACTGCAANGTATTGCTGCCCGCGGCAACGCGTCGTTTTGCGGTCCGCGCTGGGNTGCAGTGACGGTCGTTCAGGGCAGTTGTATGTCGATGCGAACGCGCCAGTATGCCGCGAAGGCCCGCANCTGGTCTTCAAACTTAACGATCGTAGGAGTGCCGTCCAGTGCGGGCAGTTCCCCGGTCAGCCGTTCGGTGACGTCCTGCTCACCGCCTGCCTTCTTCAAGACCACGCGGCGCAGCGCGATGTGCCCCTGTTTTCCCTGATTGTAGAGAAGTAGCCGCGCGAAGACCGACTTTCCGTCGACCTTGGGAATGGTGATCGTCACCCGCTGGGTGGACGTCTCCGCTGTGAACTTACCGGTCAGCGGGGTAACCGAAGTGTAGAGGTTGTTCCAGTTGCCACCCTTGCCGAGATAATTGACGGTTAACGCTTCCCGGGCGCCGCCGGCAACCCGGCCGGTGATCACGACCTCGTATTGGCCACCCATCGTGACCGAGTATTTGTGGGAACCCCAGACCGTGTAGCGGTCGGAGATCATCTCCTCCTGGTCCGCTGTGCGGCCACAGGTTGCCTCTTTTGCAGACAACATGTTTCCCGGCAACAGGCGCGCTCGCTNGCCCGGGCCGATGGTCAGCAATTCACCCTGATGCAATTCGCCTCGATAGGCGATGCTCTGGTTGCCGACCGTCAACTTCGGATCGAGTAACTGGGAAATCACATGCAACTTGATTTGCGGGGATCTGGCCGGCGCGCGGTGCGGGGGCATGAGCAGCCAGGTGCCGCGGTTGTGACGGATGTGGTGGTGCATACCCACGTCGGCTGTCTTGGCAGACGCGGGTGCGCTGGTGACCGGGTGTAGCCGTGNGTGCGTCAGCTCTGCCTTCAGCGAGCCGGTTTCGTAGCCCACCCAGTCATCGGTCAGGCGTAGCTTCCACTTGCAGGCCACGAACCGCTCGGCCATCAGGTGNGAAATNGNCTTGTGCGGTGCGCCGACGAGCGCTGCTCCCGGCGGGATCTGTTTCAGGGTTAGTGTCAGGTTGTGNAGCGCTGCCCGCGCATCATTCATTCCAAACCAGGAGGCGTTGCGCTGGTTGTAGACAACCGTTGTGACCGTGACTTCGTCACCCGGTTGTGCGCGCCGCAGATCACCAGAGAAGAAAATCTGCGGCGGGGCGATGTTGTTTTCGACGACGTCTGTGTTGACCTTGTTTTCATAGCAGAAGGTGCGCAGCAACTCAGATTCATTGAGTTCCAGATAGCGCCGGACGCTCTTTTTTTGTACCCGGTTGTCGCCGACTTCGTCCTGCTTGAAAAGAAATGTCCCGAGGTTGAGCGGGTGGTTGAGACGTGCCGCCTGCAGCGCTGTCGGGAAGTCGGTAATGATCATATCTGCAGGCACTGAAAGCTGGGTGAAGTACGGGATGCGGTACTTTTCCGCCGTTTCAATGGTCTGTTGCCTGAGCTTCGCCGGTGTGTTGATATAGCCGAAGATCCCGTCGCATAATCCGCCGCGCAGAATCTGTTTGAGGTCAAACGGGAGGACACTGTGTTCCCTCAGTTTNTCGTTGACATGATCGAGTGTGTAGTAACGCTCCGCTTGCCAATAGAAGATCTTGGCGTGTGGGATGTGTTTCTTCATCTGGGAGTGAATTTCGGCCAGCGCGTCACAGTACTTGCGCCCCCACCACTGGCGGTCCCTGGCTTTGTCGAAAGGCCTGCCCAGTTCCGCGGTAATCGCCCGGGCATTGTCATGGAGATCGGTCAGCGCGTTGTTAAAGCTGTTGGCGTACGGCTGGCTGGTCACGTGTCCCGGCAGTTCTTCCAGGAAGGTCATCGCGACCACGGCTCGGGGATTGCTAATCTTCGTCGTGACGATCTCAGCCTGCTCCTGGATGCGTGTGTTGAGTTTCTTTTTGACCTGGGGGTTGTAGAGGTAATCGAAGAGTGAAAAGGAAGGGTTGTCNCTACGCACNGCAAAGAGTGGCCAGAAGAGAACNACAAACTTGTGTTGTGGATTGAGTTCGAGAATGGTGTTGATGCGATCGACCAGCTGTCGATCGTCGCCGATCCGTCCAAAGTTATTGACCTGATTTCCGACATGAATGAACGACCAGTCGAAGAGGGCGATGTTACGCTCATCGGGAGTGGCGTCGTAGGTCCCCCATCCCCACTGCCAGTAGTGATTTTGACTTGCTCGTGTGGGCAACTGTGCAAGGACGTGTTGGCCCGACAGCAGGAGGCTGACGACAAGCCCGAACCAGACGTTGTACATAGGGTGCCTCCTGGGCACGTTGTATATAGGGTGCCTCCTGGGCACGTTGTACATAGGGTGCCTCCTGGGCACGTCGAGCATAGAGTGCCTCCTGGGCACGTCGAGTAATCCAAACCCGTGTGATCGTGGACACAATCGTTTCGGGGTGAGCAAGGCTGCCAGTCTCCTTTCTGTCGNCATCTTGTCATCGCCCCAAGGGCATCTATGGTACGCCGTGGAGCGGCGCCTTGCAGCAGGTGGCGGGACCNTTGGCGCCGCGTGTACCGGTGTGCCTGAGAAGCTGTGTTGGATTTGGGGAAACGGTCCGTAGCCATGGCGCCATGCGCTAACGGTGACCGTACACCAGCGTTCGACCGAGTGGTCGGAAACTCCGAGTTCAGTGCGTCGCGCACGGGAGTCGCCGAACCTGTCCAGACGCACCTTCCTCAGACTGCGAACACCCCCGCCGCCGCGGTTGCAGTCGCGGTTGATTTTCGGTAACTGCGTCAGCCACCTGCGAATGGAAAGCGATGGGGTTACTTGGGCGAGTTCTCGCTGAAGTCGAGTGTCAACGGCTCCCGAATGAAACTGACGCCATACCCCATCGCCATGCCTTTGACGCCCCGTTTCATGACCACGCGTTTGCGGTTCTCCCACGTTGTGTAAAAGGCGGTGCCGGTGTCTTCGAGATTGCCGACAAGCCACTTACAGAACGTGCCGTGGCCGGGCCACCAGACGTCCGTGTATTCCCGGGTATAGCTTACGATCCTGAGTCGGTAGGCCTCAAATGAGTGTACGGANCCCTTGAGCTCTCGCCAATTCGCTGTCGTCGGTTTGAATCGCCAGGCGCGGTATGCGACGAGCATTTCTGTCAGCAGTTTCGTGAATTCGAACTGGTCTCGCGATAGCCGGACCCAGCCGCGCGTGCGATGGGTGTCGGCCTCTCTCTCCGCCTGCTGGAGAAGCTTTTCGAGCTGAGCCAAGAATTCGGGCGGATACTGCACGATGTACATGTCGGAGGTCGTGAGCCCCTTCGACAACCGGATGTTGCGGCCGTCGACCGCGATATCGTTGTCTTCAATCGGGATGACCTCGGAAAGCCGCGCTTCCAGCAGATCGAAGAATTGTGTCATCGCGCCCGCCGCGTTGCCGTAAACACCGCGGGTGTATTCATCGATGATGGCCTTATCGTCTGCAAAGGGATCGCCCATCAACCGCCCGGCCAAATAGAAGACGCGGCCCTGCAGGCCCCAGATTGCTTCGGGATCCAGGCCCAGGCCGACGAATCCCTTCTCGTGCAGGTAGCGGATTCGTACGGCCGTTTCTTTGGCGGTCAGATGCAGATTCAGCCCCATGCGACATTGGGTGTTAAACCAGGTGCAAAATCCGACCAGACCGCCAACCCGGTTCGACCAGGCCTCAATGTAGTCCGGGTTCATGTGCATCAATTCGCCAATCACGTTGTCACCGAAATGGTCGATCTGATTTGACGGCCACGCGGTCGGCGCATAGCACATGAGCAGAATGATCTTGTCCGGGTGCGAGACGGCCACGTCGTCGATGACCGCCTTGTGCAGCAGGAAGAGTCGCTCTGGCGGGTTCTCACGCAGCAATGTGCGCTGAAACTTCTCCCAGCGCATGCCCGCGGGAAAGTCGCGATAGTTATCGAGCGCTTCGCAGGCGGCGCACTGGCAACGACGATAGCCGTCTTCCTGGCCGAGCGACTGCCAGTCTAGGCTCTCATCGAATCGCTTTCGCATGTATTCGACGAGAAGCCGCTTCACGGCGGGATTGGTCGAGCAGAGGTGATGGCCGTACGGCGATGCTTTGGTCCAGTCGGCATTCCTGCGCTCGCCACCGATCAGCGCGTAGTACTCGGGATGGGCCTGGCCGTATCGCTGCTGCGCGACTGCCGCGTAGTAGGTATGCCCACCCGCGGCCACCTTGACCGCCTTACGGTAGTTGTTGGCGAGTGCGGAGATCGTCCCGCCCGGTTCACCCAACACGTTCTTATCGTAGGGAGACCGGTTGCCGTTGTAGGCGAAGGCTGGCTGAAAAACCTGGTTGAGTGTCTTGGCAACCCGGATTTCGGTGGTTCGGGGAACGAGTTCTCCCTGGGGACCAGGGAGGAACCAGCGAACTCCGCAAAAGTCCTCGAGAAACTTGATCACCGCCCTGCAGGTGCCTCGGGCCCCTACCCAATCGGTCAACCGACGCGCGCGATCGTTATCGGCACGGTACGCATCGAGTAACGGGTTATCCCTGCCGAGTAAGTACAGCACATTTCCTTGCACAGACAGCCGGCAGCCGTCATATTTCAGGCCGCGCGCATCGATTCCCGCGATGGCAGCCATTTTCGTGTGGCCGACAGAGATGANCGCGCCCGTAGGAACCGCCGTGCCTTCGGTGACGATCTTGAGCTTTGCGCCGCTCGCCTTGTGGACGTATTCCTGAAGCCACCGCGCGGCCTGGTCGGTCCATGGGCCGGGCTTTACCGGGATCACAATCGTGGANGCTGCCCTGCCCTGGGTGACCAGATCAAGTTGTGGAGGCGCTGCCTGTGCAGCCACCGAACAGAACGATGCGATNAGCAGAGGAATCGAAGAATTCTTCGACACGGTTGCACCCCATGGAACGAAGCCGGTTGGACCCAAAGTTCCCCACGCGGGAATTTCGACGGTCGTGATCGAGTCGAGATCATCGCACACAAGCGGACTACGTCGCGCTAAGCCGCGACGGCCGATTCAAAAGCGATCGAGTCAGTTCGATTGAACGAAACGATCACTGCGGAGGACTTCGCGGATCAGCGCTTTCAGCTTGAATCCCTCTTGCTCCGTCTTGTTGACAATCGTGTCTATCGTGAGCGCGTCGACGGGCCGGAGCTCGTCGGATAACGCGAATCTCAGCAAATGCCCAGTGAAGGCTTTGGCGAAACGCCGGTCTTCTTTGACCAGTGATTCCTTGAATCGGACGATGCCGTCAAACGCATACTTCCTCATCAGCGTCCCGCTCGAATCAACGTCTCGTCCATTTTCATATTGATCTCGCCACCGGCCGGTGACACCGAAATTCTCAAGGGCAAACCCCAGGGGATCGAGCCTCGCATGGCAACCAGCACAATCTGGATTCTCTCGGTGGCTGGCGAATTTCTCCCGGATTGTCAAATTCTCCGGAGTGTTCTCTTCGTTCAGTGGTGGGACATCGTTTGGCGGTGGTGGTGGTGGGTCGTTAAAGATGACTTCGATGATCCAGGCGCCACGGGCAATGGGGTGGGTTCGCTTGGGGCCCGAGGTCATGCTCAACATCGCAGCGCTGGTGATCACTCCCCCATACCGTGGGTCCGATGCAACCACACGCTCAAAGGTCTGAGAACGCATTTTGTTTCGGATCTCGTCGTCGAACCTCTGTTGTACTACTTGCTGCAGCTTCTGAGGATCTTGGGGTTTGGGGACCTTTTTCAGAGCGACTTCTGATTGCTCGAGAGTCGCGGTGAGAGTCGCCATTTTCGCTTTCTGGTCGGGGGCCAGTGCTTGCAGCAGATCCTTGTCAGAGATGTAAAAAATGTCNCCACTACTCGATGCGGCAACCTCGGCAGCGGTCAAAGCGCGATCGTACAAGCGGGCTTTGTCGACACTGATGGACAGGAATTTGTTGCCTCCCGCTGGCAAGTGGCGCAGACCGAAAAGGACCGAGGTGTTGTCCTTGGGAAACGTCGCTGCGCCCTTGCGATACGGTTTACCGTACGGCTTTCCATTTCGATACAGCGCGGTGGTTCCGTCCTCCTGATAGACCATCGCCAGGTGCAGCCGCTGATCGGTCTTCTTTTCCGGAGTCGATTCTGGAAAGTCCTCCGTGCGGCTAAATCCATTGCTTCCAGAGATCCAATGTTGTGGTTTTCTTTCGCCGAGAACGATCGTGTCAAAGAAGTCGCCCGGTCCCTGGATGCCCATCACGCCACCCCCTCTTTGATCCACGTTATCCAGCTGGCACCAGACCTCCAAGGTTTTGGCCTTCAATTCGATCGGCAGATTCGGACTCTGAAGATAGGACCCGTTGAGGACGACCATTCCGTCCTGGTACTGAATCTTGCCGTTCGCTTTCAGAGGCAGTGAATTCACAGAACTCGTTAAGTCGCCATTAAACTCCCAGGCCGCATAGGGCTTGAGGTCCACGGGTTTCTTACCCTCGGCGTCCTTTTTCCGGGCAGCCAATAGCTGATCCCTCACGGGCTGGGTCAGCGCATTCAGTTCCAGTTGGGTTGCTTTGATGGCAGCTTGCAGAGACTTGCGTTTTTCTTCTTTGGCCCGGTTCTCTTCAGCGATCCGACGGGTATCGACCTTCGGGGGTTGCAAGTCGGATGTATACCAGGTCTTCAGAAAATCACTCTGATAGCTGAATGTCGGCGCGAGGAGTTCGACGATCGGTCGATCTTCGATAAACACGGCATCGAATAGAAGCAGTGGCTCGAGCAGCATTTGCAAACTGGCCGGATTGTTCTTATCCAAGCTGAACAACCGGTGTTTCTGTGGGTCCGGGGTCGCAGCCAGGACGTTTTCGAGCTGCATCCACTGAGCCGGAAAGGTGTCCAAAAAACGTTCGATCTTGGGGTCCGCAAACATCCTCTCGATCGTCTTGTTCAAAGTCTCGGGATGGGAGAGTTCGCCGCTTTCGGCCAGGCTCAACAACTCCAGGTCGGGGCTGCTTCCCCAGAGAAAAAAGGATAGGTTGGAAGCGAGTGCGAATCGGTCCTCTGTACCCTGTGCGGATCCATATCGGTAGAGAAACATCGGTGAGGAGAGCGCTGCCGAAGCGACTTTTTTCATGCTGTCTGTAAACGATAGCCGCTGTGCGATCTTCGACATCGTGTAGGCCGTATAACGATCCAGGATCTCGTTATCGATCGACCTGCGAAAGGCTCTCTTGAGAAAGAGAGCAAGCCGTTTCTTGACTTCGTCCTGCATATCCGTTTCGGCGGCTGGCGCTTTGAACAAGTCGTTCCAAACACCAACATTGTTCTCGTTGAAGTCCGGGCTTTCCAGGATCGAGACGCTGAGTCGCAGAAAGGCGTCCAACAGGAGCGGCGAGAGCGTCAGTTGATTTGCTTGATTATCGAAACCATGCGCCGCGCGCAGGTCTTTCGGAAAGGTTTTTACTTCTCTGAGGCCGGCTTTTGGATTCAGCGAATGGGACGCCACATTGACCTGCTGCGGCATTTTGTCAGACGCAGGATCTAGATAATTGCCATGCCGGGTCATCATCTTCTCGGGCAGCTTGAAGACATCCAGTTTCAGCTGGAAAAGATCCCTCACCGAGTTGTTGTACTGAAACCGATTCAATCGCCGGATCTGGATCTGTTGTGCCTGNTTGCCTGATGTCGCCGCGCGCAGCATCGTCTTTAAAGTGACGAGCAACTTCGCGCGAACGTTTTCATCCAATTGCGGTTCACCTGCGGGCGGCATATCGCGGGCGTCGATGACCTCGATCATCTCCTCGATGAGCTGTGGTGTCTCAAGGAACTGCTTTGCGGTCGTGATCGCCTTGAGATCGACCTTCCCGTTCACTTCTTTTTCNCCGTGGCACTGGATGCAATGTGCTGCGACAAGCGGCTTCAAGAACGTGTCAAAATCACTTGCCTGACTATCCGTCACGATCCCGGTAAGGCAAAGCGAAACCAGCAGGAAGCCCCGGTAAATGAACTCTCTTGTAAGCATCGACAATAACCTCTTAAGACCACATGTCCGAGATGACGCCCGTACTGTCTGCGAACTCATCGATTTCCAACCCCATCAGTTGGGCCAGGGTCAGCCACATATTGGAGTTCAGGGTGCCGCTCTTGCACTGGATGTAGCGGCCCTGTTTGATCTGACCCTGNGCTTTCCCGGCGACGACCAACGGTAGNTCGTAATATTGATGCGTCGCCCCGTCTCCCAGTCCGGCACCGTATGTGACGAGNGAATTGTCCAGCAGCGAACTTCCATCGGCCTCCTTGATCGTTTTCATGCGCGACAGAATGTAGGCGTATTGCTCCATGTGAAAGATGTCGATTTTCTGCACCTCCTTGTAGCCATTTCCTTTCTGATTGTGGGTCATGTTGTGATGTTGCACCGGGTTGGGAAATAGACCTTCGTACAGCAATGTGGCATCCCACCTCTCGGGGCCGACCATAAAAGTGCACACGTTCGTAATTCCCATCTGCAGGGCCAGCAGCATGAGGTCGGCCTGCAGCTTGATATAGTCACCTCGCGGCAAGACCTCGTTTTTCGGAATCTTGATGTCGGCCCCGGCGATCAGCTTCTGAAGTTTCGCAATTCTGATTTCGATATCGCGAATCATCTCCATGAATTCGTCCAGCGTTTCGCGATCGCGGCGCCCTAAGGTCTTCGACAGAGTCTTGGCGTCAGCCAGCACCAGGTCGGTGATCTCCGTGAGATGCGTTCTGTAACTGTCCGCCAGGAACAGTCTGTCGTAGAGTTTCTGGGGATCCTTGATCGAGGGGGCAATTTTGTCCGGGCCGTACCAAGAGATGTTGTTGAAGTAGATCGACTCTTTACCCGCTTTGAAGCCGTTGCAACTGATCTCCAGCGTGTTGAAGACGGTTGCGTGGCCGACCCGATCACCGATCACCTGATCGAGGCTTCTGCCATTTGGATGTCGAATGCCTTGTTCTGCAGCCTGTACGGGTGACAAGCTCGTCAGATAACACGACGCGCCCTGAGCGTGAACGTCCTGACCATTCTTAAAGGTACGGTCGAGGCCCGTGACCAAGGTGATATCTTCGGTGTGCTCGGATAACGGCTGCATGGTCGACGTCAGCTCCAGAGGGTAGATCCCCGGATTGGTCTGAACCCTCTTCTGGTTCTTTGTCTTGTCGGCGTTAAAACCGCCGACAAAGCCAGGCGAGTCCCCATCCTCCTCGCCCGGAAAGAAACACCGGCGAACCAGGCCGTTAGGGACGTACATCATCACCAATTTCTTGGCCGGTGTTGTCGCTTTGGAGGGGGTCTCCATCGCGTCGGCCATCGAGTGCAAGAAGGGTAATGTCAGAACGGCCCCTTTGGCNCGCAGAAACTGCCTTCTGGACATACTCATGGGGTTTTCTCCGGGCGTCCATTTTGCAATGGAAAAAGCTGATGATTGATTGTTTTTGGTGCGCGTTGCCAGTAGGCATGATCGTCGTGAAACGCGGCGGCTTCGACGGCCACGACTCCGTGTCGAAAAAGGAAGTTGATCGTGCGCAGAATGGATACCAAGTGACCGCCGGACGTTGCCACGNTGGTCCAGAGGTCGTGCAGTGATTGATTATAGAGCAAAAAGTGGGCTCACCGGCAGATGAAAGAGGGCGCCGAGGCGATGCCGGTCCAGGCCGGACGATCGGGGCCCGGAGCCATCCGCTGTCACCCCCGGGAGTGTGTAAACAGGCCCTTTTTTCCACGCAGGTGAGAGTCAACCCACGCTGGCGGGCCCGCTTACGGTCGTGTCTGGCCGATGGGAACGGCCCAGCCGTCACCGGTTTCCCGATTCTCTACCGAGAGCTGATTGCTGGACGCGTTCACTTCGAATGTCCCATCGGGAGTCTGGATCGACCAGTTGCCACCCGATCCTCTCCAAACACTTGGCTTTTGTTCGGGTCCAAAAANGCAAAACAGCGATAGCAGGGAACAGCGGTCGCCGCGCATCGACGCGGCGACGTAACTGCCGCCCGACNGACGGTGTTCCCGCCGGGCCGTGGTCAACTTCCCGTCATCAAGTCGTACAACCCGGGCTGCCAGTTGAGCGTTCGTTCGGCCGCGTACCAGGAAATGGCCATCCGTGGTCGGCGCGCTGTGGTCCACGGTGTGCCAGCGCAGCGAGATGTCGCCTGGCTCGTCGAGCGTTGCGGTGTCCAACACGACAACGACGCCTGGATTCAGGTGCACGACCGTCCGTCGGACTTGTTTGACCCCCTGGTAGACCTCGGTGGTATCGAGCACCCAAAAGCCGCCACGCCGGTCATCGAACTTCCGCGCCAACCATTTCGCCCGCAGCGCCGGCCAGTTGCGGACCTCGGGCTGATCAAAACAAACGCGTGACGTGGGCCGGTCTTCGATCATGTCCTGGTTGTTGAACGTCAGCACGTTGTGTCCGGCGGCGCGGTAGACGTCGTGCGAGCCGCCTGCGTAACCACCGTCGTAACCGACCTGGTCAATAATCAGGCCCTCGCCGTAGCCATCGATGCAGACTTGCCCGACGTCGTGGTGGCCATGGATTTCATAGGCCGCACCCCCTTTTCCGTAAACCACGCAAGGCGTTGCCAGGGAATCCCAATTGGTGCGGCTGCTGACACACATCGTGTTCGCGGCGAAGGCGTGCCCGTGCGGCAGGAGGCTCTCCGGGTGCTGCGGTTTGAGCGTGGGATCGAACGTCAGCAACTCCGTTACGTAGTCGCGTGTATTGAGTGTCCGTTCCGGTGGGAAACGGTGGTTGAGATAGAACCATTGAAAAACACCATCGCGTGTGGCTGCCGCGACGGCTGGGACAAATGGCAGATTGACGTTCTGCTGCGAGGTGCAGTTGCCCATCTTTGCCTCGCGGCCATGTGGTAACGTCATATACATCTTCCACCGGCAAAACTGTGGAAACGGATGAGCGGTCAGCATGTTCGCGTTCGTAACCTGTGGCCGGCTGGTGGTCCAGAAACGCCAGGCCAAATAGAAGTCGACCGTGTCGCGCACCGATCCCGCATAGCCGACCGACTCGTTCCACTCTCCCTCTGGCCCAAACACGCTCAGGTAGACTTGCATGCGTTGCCGCGCGGTTTTCACGAGAAACCCGGAATCCGGATGGTCCTCGGCCAGGCTCATCCCGGCAATCCCCACGCCGCCCACGATCGCGGGCATGAAGTTATCGAGCACGGCTACCTGCCAGTTGCCCTGCTTTACCGTCTTGATAAAGGGTTGAATCCCCTGCCGATCCAGTCCCTCGACGATTCGCCGGCGCTGTTCTGGGGTGAGTCCGGCGTGCAGCCAATCGTAGGCCAACCCAATACCCGCGCAGAGTTGCCCCACACGCAGGCCGGCGGGCAGGTTCTGCGGTTGTCCGGGATCGTCACGCCAATGTACGGGCCACTGCGCGGTGTCGAAGGTCACCTCGATCTGCCGCAGCGCTGCNTTCTTGAAACACTGCTCTCCCGTGACTAGGAACACGAGGGCGGCCCGCAGAATCCGTTGAGCCGCGTCGTTGCAGACGATGTAGTTCGCGTCGAACGTCCCGTCTTTACGCGCGACGATGGGTTTCGCCAGCAGGTCCGCGTCGGCGCGTTTTATCAAGGCTTCCCAGAGGATGCGGAGATGCCCGGTTTTGATCCCATTGCGCAGTTCTGCAACCGAAAGTAGTCCTTTCACTTTGCGCGCCGTGACGTACAGATGGGGTCGCATCGGTGCGACCGTACCGTAATCGGTCCCGTCATCGACGGCGGAGACGGGAAACTCGTCCTTTTTCGCGAGACCCGATGCGATGGCTTCGGGCAACGTGGCAACATAGAAATCGTCGCCGTAGCAGCCTCCTTTCAGTGGTCCGATGTCACCGACGAACCCGCGTGTTGGTCCCGTGGGCAGGATCCGCAGAGACATTTTGGCAGCACGTTNTGGCACGGTTACCCTGCCGCGGACGCGAACCCACCTGGTGGACTGGGTCACGCCGATCCACCGTGAGAAGAGGTAGCCGCCAGATCGATCGAAAAACTGCACATCGAAGGTAATAATTCCCCGAGCATGGGCGTCCACCCGCAGCCACGCTTCGACATAGTATTGTCCAGGTTGTACATCGATGTGCGCGCTGTTGGCCTGTCCATGTGAGTCCGAAGCATCTTTCACGTACAGGCACGATGTTCCAGAGTGCGGATCACTGCCAGAGCGAGAAACTACAGCTGATGACCCTCGCCAACTCAACTCGCCGGGCGATTCCAGGTCGGGGTCGGCAAGGCGGTTGCCGTCGCTGGCCAGAATTCCCGTATGGCAAACCAGGGATAGCCACAACAGCGCGATTCGCAATGTCATCTGCGGCACGGTTTTCCTCGCTTCGAGGTTCAGATTCGCAGCCGCAGTCGCCACGCGGCGGGTGGCGGCGCCAAACGACCCAAACTGGACCGACTTCGGCTACCGTTTCTCCGGTCGGTACNTCACATGGACTTCGACTTTCTCCAGCGAGAGCGGCTGCTCACGTTCGTCGACTCGGGNACCGTCCACAGCGAGCAGGTTGCGTCCCACCGCGGTCTGGCGTGCCGTCAGTGCAAANGNCCACCAACCGGAATCTCGCACAGGGTCTCGCAATGTGATCCCGTTGAACTTGACCCGGACGAGTTGGGGATCGACATCAGACGAAAGCAGCAATCGTAGTNCGACCCGCTCGACCCGCTCGGCCGCCGCCGCGATGTCGTCGGCCAGGTAGACCTCGACCCAGCTTGGATCGGCACCGAGTACCACCGGCAACGGAGCCTGATGATTCAGATTCGTGTAATCCTTCCAGCGGTTCCCCTGGCGATCGTAGAAACCGCCTCCGTAGCGCCGCGAAACTACGAACCACTTGTCGAGCAGCGCGAGCTGTTGCGGATCCCCCATCTCACGATAGGCCATCGCGTGGACCGACCGACCTGCCAGCATCGGTCCCGACGATCCGATCACCTCTCCCGATTTCGGCATCTCATTCCAGAAGTTGAACGTCGCGATCCCGTCTGCACCCTGGTGCCACCAGTTGGCCGCCAGGCCGCGCAGAAACTGGGGCGTTGTCACTGCGTGGTAGCCGTCGGGCGAATGATGCTGATCGATGCAGGGGTACAGCTTCACGTGGGTGCCGGCGGTGATGCGCTGGAAACCGCACAGGTCGACCTCAATCGAACGCGTGCCGATCACGATCATGTCGACGAGGTTCTGTCGTACCCAACGTTCGATATCCATGCCGTCGAAGTGACATCCGGGAATCGTATCGGCCACGCGGACGGACAACAGAAAGGGCCGGCCGCGTCGTTGGGCCACATCCTGCAGCATCAGCCGCACCTGCCGCACGAAGTCGGTCAGTGCGTGGCGGTGTTCCCACTGCCGTCCGGCCGGTAGGAACGGAGGGTGGCGACCGAAATCGAGATTCATGCCGTCCAGGTCGTATCGCTGGGCCACCTCCCGCAGCATGGCGACTTTGAATTGTCGGACCTCCGGGACCGCGAAGTTCCAGAGGCCCGGTTTCCACCAACTCCCTGCGAGCAACCACTCGGGGTGTTTTTCTTTTACCGGGTGGCGGGCCGGCGTCGACACGTCGGCTTCGCGGTCGGCGCCATTCAGACGATGCTCCCAGAACGCTTCCAGCTGGCGACGGTGGCTTTCCTCGACCAATCGCTGCGCGATATCGACGCCTTCGGCGCGCCATCGCAGCAGCGTTGGGTACTGTAGTTCGGGAACCACATCGCTCGGATATGCAGCGATGTTTCCCTCGTCGAGACACCAGCCAACGCAATCGATCTGATTGCCCGGTTGGTCGATCACGCTGAATCGTGCCGCGAGCCACTCGCCGGGTTGGGTCGCCGTCTCTTTCGGTCCCATCGCGACGGCGTCGTAACCCACATCGTTGTTGATATAGATCCGCCGTCGGCGGTTGACGGCAGCCCGGTGCGCCGCGGAGAGTTCAATCGCCCCCACCTTCTGCGAGACGGCCGCGTGCAGCGTCTGGGCGGTGAACTTCGCGCCTCGGCTGACCGGGCCGTTGACCGTGAGGTTCAACCGGTCGCCACTCCGCTCGATGGGGATCCGGCCGCCCGGGGCGGGGGCCCAGGTCTCGCCCCGCATGAACAAGGGCGTTGCCGCGTCCAATGGTCCAGCGGCGATCGAGTACCAGCAGAGAGCCAACCAGCAGATGCGGGATGTCATCGACACGGTTCCTCAGGTTAATCTTGAAATTGTGAGCCGCAGCGAGTCGCGACGGCCGCCACCNAGTCTCCACAGGGACCAGCTATCTCGCCTCCCAGAATCGAACGTGACGATGCGAGCACCCGGCCGATCAAAGACCGGTTTTCACCTCGCGGCTTCAGCGCAACTCGACCTTCAGTTTGCCGATNTTCAGCGGGAAGTAACCCAGAACGGTTCCTGTGGGGATGCCTGAGAGGGTTGTGCCGATCGCGCTACGGCCTCGCTTAACGACCACAGACACGTCGTCTCCAGCNCCGGCAGCAGTGCAGACGGAGTGACTGCCGGCGGCCNCGTCACTTTAGCGTACGCGGGATCGCCTGCCAATGATCGCGTTGAGGTGAGATCCCGGCGGGTCAAACGACCCCGCTCAGATCGCAAACCCGTGAGCGCGTGCGTGGCGGTAGTTGGACGACGACTGTGATCGTCGAAACGACGGGTGGTCCGAAGCACGTAGGGGGATGAAAGTTTCCGCCACACCCGGTTCACCGTCGACCGCGATGCGGTGATGAAATCAATGTCAAGATGGTAGCATGGAAGTGTTTGAATTTGGTTTCCACACCTTAGTTTCCACACCTAGACGTGATGCGCTGCTGAAATGAACACCATCCGATTCATGGTTGCCGTAGTCATTCTAGCCGGCCCAACGGGCGCTGGTGCGGCAGACGATCTACCGCGTTACACGATCACGAAGGTCAAAACGGCTCCGGTGATCGATGGTCGGCTGGACGAGGCGAGCTGGAAAAACGCCCGCAGCGTCGGAGCGTTTCGTTTCCCGTGGTACGAGCAGGGGAAGCCAGAACAGACAGACGCGAGGATACTCTGGGACGACCAGAACCTGTACGTCTCGTTCCGCTGCCAGGACGCTCATATCTGGGCGGTCCACACTAAACACGAGGAGCCCGTGTTCAAGGATGACTGCGTCGAGGTGTTTACGTCGCCGAATCCCGCTCATCCGCAGAAGTACTTTAATATCGAAATGAACGTCCGTCGGGCGTGGCTGGATCGGTACCAACCGCAGGGGCCTGGCACGAAGTCACCTATGAACTGGAACGCGGTGGGACTGAAAATCGGGACGACCGTCCAGGGGACGCTCAACGACGACTCGGACACCGATCGGTCGTGGATCCTCGAGGCGGCCATCCCGTTTGCCAACTTCGCCAAGGTCGCCAAACACATTCCGCCACACGAAGGTGACGTCTGGCGGATGAATCTCAACCGACTGGGCGGACAGACCAATCCGCAATACAGCCAGTGGTCGCCGGGCAAGACGAGGACACCTCAGTTTCACGCGCCGCAGACCTTCGGCCGAGTGGTGTTTTCGACCAAGCCCGTTGCGCNATGACCGGTTGGCGACAGAGGCGGTTGTTCGGAACGAAATTGAGCCGGTGACACCCGCGCCCACGGTTCATCGTGCACGACAGATACTCGAGATGAGGAGATCGCACTTTCCGTCGCGCCCTGATCCATCTAAACTCCCGCGGGTTGGCGCGAGGGTCCTCGACTACGGCTATCGGCACGGTCGAGGATTTTCCACCACGGAGGGAAACGCCGTATGGGTGTGAAACGACTTGGTAAATCGATCTACCGCACGTTGTTTGCCAATCGGTTCTCCTACAAACTCAATACATTCTTGCTCGAATGCAGCCTGCACGGACTGGGGATTCTCAACTACGAGAACCACCGTCTCAGCGGCGAGCGCCATTTTGTGGGTGTCACCCTACGCCGTTGGTTGCGCGGCATTGACAGGCCGGTCTTTGTCGATGTTGGCGCCAACACGGGTGTTTATTCCTCAATGTTGATCGACGCTTTTCCCGATTGTCGACTGGTAGCTGTCGAACCACACCCGTCCAATTTTCAGCGATTGCGGGATGCGCTTCCGCCCCAGGTGGAGACGATTCAGGCCGCCGTTGGTGCCGAGCAGACAGAGCTCAAGTTGTTTGACCGCGCCGATGTNGACGGCAGCAGTCACGCATCACTCTATAAAGAAGTGATCACGCAGTTACACCAGCAAACGACAGTCGAGTGCCGGGTTGANGTCCTACCNTTGGATCAGATCGCGGCGGACGCTTGCGTTTCGAACATCGATCTCTTGAAGATCGATACCGAAGGACACGAATTGGAGGTGCTCAAAGGGGCTGCCGAGTTGCTGCGGTCTCATTCGGTGTCTNTTATTCACTTGGAANTCAACGAAATGAACGTCTACAGTCGAGTCTTTTTTCGCGATCTGCGCGACCTGCTTAGTGATTTCAAGTTCTATCGCCTACTTCCACGTTCGATGATTCAAATCCCCGATACACCGCTGAAATCGGAGATCTTCGCTTTTCAGAATGTGATCTGTGTACGGCGAGATCGCGCCCCGCTTCTGGCCGCCTGAGTCGGTCGAGCGCCACGGATCGTCGTGGACCGTCATACGAGGCGACCGCTGAATTCGCGAGTCGGGTCGAAAAGGCTGTCGCCATCCTGCTTGAACCGGTTCGTCAAGGAGATCGGATTCCGGTCCCGACCGAAAGAGCCCTATGGCGCGCCCCACGCGGCAAAGTCGCACCGGAATATACTTGTAGCCATGTGACCTGAATCGATAAACTGACCTGGTGACAGCGATCTGGTCCGGACCAGGAGTCGGGAAATGAGCACTCTTCACCGCCGCGATGCGATGCTTCGGTTGGGCCGGGTGGGAGTTGGCGCGCTGACACTGGGCGATTTGTTACGGTCAGAGGAGAGGGCGTCCGCCGCCCGCGCGGTCGACGAGCGCCGCAGCGGTCAGGCCAAGGCCTGCATCCTGATTTATCTTTGGGGTGGTCCGCCACAGATGGATATGTGGGATCCGAATCCGGCCGCACCGGACGGGATACGGAGTCACTTCAAGCCGATCGGCACGGCGCTGCCGGGCGTCCACGTGTCCGACCAGCTGCCGCTGTTCGCCAGACATGTCGACAAGACGGCGATCATCCGCAGCCTGTCACACGAGAGCAACAATCACGAACCCTCCGTATACCGGACGTTGACCGGGCGAACGAATGCGTCTCTGCGCGTTCCACAGAATGACCGCACGCGCCGAGATGCCCCCACAATCGGCTCGGTGGTTTCGTTTTTTAGTCCCCGCACGGGCATTCCGGCGACGGTGACGATTCCGCGACCCATCGGCCACGACGGCATCACCTACTCAGGAACCCACGCCGGATTCCTCGGAGCGCGATACGATCCGATGGAAATCGAAGCGGCCGGGGGATCGAAATCGAGTCCGGCTCACGCCTTGACATTACGTCCGGAGATCGACGAAACGAGATTGCTCGCTCGCAGCGGATTGCTGAAGACCATCGAGGACGCTGAGCGGACCCTGGATCGCTTGCCAGTGGCTCGAGAACTCGACGGGTTTCAGGAGCAAGCCTTCAGTATGTTGTCATCGCCACACGCGAAGCGGGCGTTCAACATCGACCAGGAAAGTGACCGTACACGGGAGCGTTATGGGCGAAATGAATGGGGCGAGAGTATCTTGATGGCGCGGCGTTTGGTCGAAGCGGGTGTGCGGTTGGTTACGATTTCGTGGATGTATATTCAGAGCGGCGGAAGTGTCGCGAACGTGTGGGACAATCACGGTCCGTTCGAAGGCAAGACGGGCTACGAAATGCTGAAGGCGGAATACTGTCTGCCATCGCTCGACATGGGGTTTGCTGCACTGATCGACGACCTCTCATCGAGCGGATTACTGGATGAGACGCTGGTCGCCATGTACGGGGAATTCGGTCGCACGCCGAAGATCAACAAGAATGCGGGTCGCGATCACTGGGGTGCTTGCCAGTCCGCTGTGCTGGCCGGTGGTGGGATCCAAGGCGGCCAGGTTTACGGTACGAGCGATCGTGACTCTGCCTATCCCACGTCGCGGCTTGTGTCGCCCGAGGACATGCTGGCGACGATCTACTACGCGCTGGGGATCTCCACGGGCTTGGAGATGGAGGATCAACTCGGCCGCCCACACCGGGTCGTCGACGGCGAGCCACTGACGTCGTTGTTTTGAAGTGTCCAGCGATCCGGTGCGGTAGGCGCCGTCGAGCGCGATGGTATCTGAACGCGTTCCCACAGCGCCACACCGACGGCTTCCAGGGGTACCTGTTGGGCCGTCGCCAAGGGCGGCGGGGCGGCCGGTGGTGCTCGAACTTGAATCCCGTTGCGCGGCGGTCACACAAAGCGACATGACGCGTCGTCGAGACCCGCACGCCGAACCCACTATTTGCGCAGATTGTCTTTCAACCAACTGCCCAGTTTTGGCAAACCACGTGTCGCGTGGTAGGCGGCGGGGCACGCGTAGTAACTGATTCCGCCGAAGAAGACCAGCATGAAACCGGAAAAACAGAGATCAGATCCCTGAGCGTCATCCGTGAATAGCAGCTCGTACCACCCAACCAGGAAAAGGGCTCCAGACCCCAGGAACCCGCTGGCAGAGGCCAGGGCGAGGATAATCAAGCCGGCGTACAAACAAAGAAAGAGAACCATTAACAGGGCGACCGCGATACCCGCGGAATTTCGAGTTGCATCCGAAGACTCGGTTGGTTTTGCGCGGAGCGAGGAGGTTGGTTCAGCCAAGTCGTGCGCGACCTGCGCGGATGGGACCTGCGCGGATGGATGGAGTGCAGGTAAGGAAGCGGACAACCGCGAGTAGGTTCGAAAACCGTACGCCGGACCGTCGGGGCCCTGAACGGGTATCATTTCGCCCCGCTTATTCCAACGGATCGACGCTTGGCCGCCGGCCATGATCGCGGTGAGCGTTGCGGTCAGTTCCCACACGATCCGGTACGCGCGGTCCAGATTTAGATCGGTTGATTGGTAGACGTCGATGGCAATTTGCCGTTTCCAAGGTAACGGTTCGCTGTCCTGGCCGCGCTCGGCCCCCGGGGCGTCCAGACGCCTATCACCGGTCGGATGCTCCTCACCCGACAGCGCTGATCGGAGTGGGCCGGATTCGCCCGACTGGGTCTTCTCGGTTTTGGGGCGAACAGGGTCGAGCGCGGCCAGTCGCTCGCACAGCGCTTTGCACGGCAACGAGCAAAACTTGAGCTGTGTTTTCAAGTTGTGGTTAAGGTCTAGGTGAAAGGTACCAAAATGCGGCAGATTCAAGACCCGCCGTCCCTGATCGTAGTGGCCCGGGTCGATGAGGAAGTCCCACAACGCATCGATCACGGCGGTGGCTTGCACGATCGTGACCTGACAAGCGTCCGCCAGCTGTTCGATGAGTTCTTGACTCGAGATCGTCCCGCGGCGTTCGAGAAATGCCGCCGGTGGCGACCAGTCGCCGTACTCGTCCGTCGCTGTGGTCAGGTTGTCGGAAGCGGTTTCCGCAGGTGCAACAGCGGACGGGGAGGCGGTGTCACGGTCGGCGCCCGCCGTGGGACGGTCGTCGTCCGCCGTGATCAGTGGGTCCGTTGGGCCAGCTGAAGCCGCCTCCACCTCCGTGGCCGGACCGGGGACTTCAGCCGCCGCGTGTGTACAAGTCGTTCCCCAGAATTCCAGTCGGTCCAGCCCCGATACCCAGCGATTCAGGACACCTTCGACCAACAGGCTCTCGTTTCGATCGAACGCGGAAACGCGCTCGGCGACCTCGGGCGGAAATTGAATATGGACCGACGTGTTGTTCGCGGCGAGATGCCCTTCGATCGTCTGTCCATCCCGGTGCGAAGTCAGTTGCGTCACGTAGGTCCTAGAGATCTGCTGAACCGCGACCGTGAACGCAAACCGTCTCGATTCGAGTGACTCGATGATCCTGTCGCGATCCGACGAGTAGAGGCTGTTGTCGGAAAGCTGATCGATCA
This sequence comes from Planctomycetaceae bacterium, assembly GCA_002702965.1. Classification (GTDB taxonomy): domain Bacteria; phylum Planctomycetota; class Planctomycetia; order Pirellulales; family Pirellulaceae; genus UBA9264. The sequence continues at coordinate 38,844 of PADE01000043.1, read as the reverse complement.
GGGCCAGGAGCTTCGATTCCGATTGTAGTGGGCGGATCTTGTGCTCATCGAATAGGGAGTTCATGGAGAGGCGATCCGAGGNAGTGCGGGNCGGAGAAGTCAGAGATGCACAGAGGTTTCGATTACGGCTTCGGTCGGTGGGNGGNTGCGCTCGCACCACGGGCCGTTCGTCGCGCCCGGTGTTCAACGATCGAGTGCTTGTTGGCNANCGGCCGGTAACCCGGNCGCGACCACNTGGCGTACATTTNTCGTTCCTGGCTGAGAAAGTCCGCTAGGCGACACGTTNAGAGCAGTACTTTCTTCACGACGTGTCCACTGACGTCGGTCAGGCGAAAGTCGCGCCCTTGGTGACGGTACGTCAGTCGCGTGTGATCCAGCCCCAGGCAGTGCAGGACGGTGGCTTGAACATCGTGGACGTGGACACGGTCTTCGATTCCGTGATAACCCAGCTCGTCGGTCTTGCCGATCACCTGGCCACCTCGAATTCCGCCGCCGGCCATCAACAGCGTGAAGGCGAACGGGTGGTGGTCGCGGCCCTGGTGACCGGGCGAATTCCCGCGCCGCACCTCGTTCATCGGTGTTCGACCAAATTCACCCCCCCATATGACGAGCGTGTCGTCGAGCAGTCCGCGCTGTTTCAAGTCGGTCAACAACGCAGCGGCTGGCTGGTCGGTCATCGCGCATTCGACTTTCAGCAATTTGTCGAGATCGAGATGGTGGTCCCAGTCGGAATGATAGAGTTGAACAAACCGTACGCCGCGCTCGATCATTCGACGCGCCAGCAGGCAGTTGGTTCCGTACCAGCGCGTCGTCTCGTGATACATGCCATACATTTCGAGTGTGGCGGCCGATTCATCGGAGAAATCGAGTAATTCGGGAGCTGCCACCTGCATTCGATAGGCCAATTCGTAGGACGCGATGCGCGACGCAATTTCACGGTCGTGGGTCTCGGCAAATCGCAGCTCATTCAAATTCCGGATACCGTCGAGTCGCGCGCGTTGAAACGCATCGTTGACACCGTTGGGGTTGGACAGGTGCAGGATTGGTTCGCCTCGGCTGCGAAACGCCACGCCGCGATACGAAGATGGAAGAAATCCGTTCGTCCACAGCGAGGGACCGACCAGCGACGCCGGTTTTGAATAGGACGTGAGCACGACGAATCCGGGCAAATTGTCTGACTCACTTCCCAATCCGTAGGTCACCCACGCGCCCATGCTCGGGTGGCCGAACATCGGCGTGCCGCAATTCAACAGTAGTTGCCCCGGATGATGGTTTGCGGTATCGGTCACCATGGCGCGAACCAGGCACAGCTCGTCGGCGAGTTGGCTCAAGTGCGGCAATCGGTCCGAGAATTCCATGCCGCACTCGCCATGTCTGGTGAACTTGCGAGGTGTTGCCATCACGGTCGCACCGGACTTGATCACCGGATCGTTGAGACCTTCGAGAAACGAGGCGGGAACCGGCTGGGTGTGCAGCTTCTGCAGCTGGGGTTTGGGATCAAACAGATCGAGTTGGCTGGGACCTCCCGACATGTTCAGAAACAGGACGCGTTTGGCCTGTGGTGCATGGTGCGGCTGCGCGGGGCGCGGTGGAGCCGGTCCGCTTGATGGTTCCACGGCGAAGGTATCCGCCGACAGCAACTGCGACAAAGCGATCGCGCCGATTCCGTACGTACCGTCGCGGAGGAAGCGACGGCGGTGTCGCAAGGCGAGCTGTTGTTCGATCTGCATGCTTCAATCTCGTGTGATGAACTCGTGCAGGTTCAACATCACGCTGCACACTCCCGTCCAGGCCGCCGCATCGATCGCGCCGGGCTCCTCCCCGCGGCGCGGCATGATCCCGGTAGCCGCCTCGGGATTCTGTCGTAGGATCTCCTCGAGCTGTCGATAACAGTTCAACAGCTCGCCCCTTTCGACCGCGTTTGGTGGTCTGGCCGTACAGAGTCGAAATCCGTACTCGATGCGCTGCTCGACATCGCCGTTTGTCTCGCGGAGGCTGCGCTTGGCAAGCGCTTGCGATGCTTCCCAGAACAGCGGATCGTTGAGCAGTGTCAAGGCCTGCAGTGGTGTGTTGGAACGTTCTCGGCGCGTGCACGCTTCGCGCGTGTTGGGTGCGTCAAACGTCACCAACTGGGGAAAGGGTGTCGAGCGTTTGATGAAGGTGTACAGCGCGCGGCGGTAGCGATCCGCGCCTTGGCTCGTCTGCCAGCCACTGTTGCCGAAACCGCCCATGACGACGCTGTCGGATTGGGGCGGCCGAACACTGGGACCGCCGATCCTGCTGGAAAGCAGGCCGCTGACGGCCAACGCGCTGTCGCGCACCGCTTCAGCCGAGAGCCGCAAGCTGGCCTGGCGGGCCAGTAGTCGGTTGTTCGGATCTCGAGTCTGGAGTTCGGGACGATCGCGCGATGACTGCCGATAAACGGCCGAGCATACGATGCGTTGATGCAGCCGCTTGATGCCCCACCCCTGTGCGACGAACTCGTGCGCCAGCCAATCCAGCAGCTCTGGATGGGTCGGCGACTCGCCCCGCGCGCCGAAGTCTCCCGCCGTCGGAACCAAACCGCGCCCGAAGAAGCCCTGCCAAATCCGGTTCACGGCGACGCGTGCGGTGAGTGGATTGTCCGGAGCGACCAGCCACTGGGCGAGCCCCAGTCGGTTGCGGTCAGTATTTTCCGCCATCGCGGGCAGACACCGCGGCGTGCTCGGTTCTACCTCCATACCCAGATCGTTAAAAACCCCGCGATTCTGAACGAATGCCTTCCGCACATTCTGTGTTTCACGGATCGTGGCGGCGCGCGCCAGTTTCGGCAACCGGTTGCTGAGCGCTTCGATCTGGCTCTTGATCTGACTGAGACCCAGCTCGCCGAAACGCGCGGGATCGATGTCCGCACCGAATCGCAGGAAGTACTCGAAAATCCGATTGCGTTGCCACGGCGTTCGGCGCTGCGGCTCCAGCTTGACGATCTCCTGACCTTCCAATTGCCCTTCGCCGAGCCCCTGGCCCCAGATCAACCCCAGGATTTCCCACCGTCGGTCCCAGCGGTAGTCCTGGCCCGGATGCGCGTTGGCTTCTAGGAGCCGCAGTTCCCAGCGGCGCTGCAGGCGGGCGATCTGCTCCGCACGGGGAGCGACAAACGCGTGACGCTGTCGCTCGTACTCTGGCTTTTCTCGACGGTACGGGCCGATTTCTCCGGGCAAAGGAGCGTCGATATTCACTTCGTCAGACGAGTTAAAAAACGCATACAGTTCATAGAAATCTTGTTGACTGATCGGGTCGTATTTATGGTCGTGGCATTCACTACAACGAACGGTGAGCCCCAGCCAAACCGTGCTGACCGTGCTCACGCGGTCTTTCACTTGCATGACCCGGAACTCTTCGACATCGGCGCCGCCTTCGCGGTTGCTCAGCGTTTGGCGGAGAAATCCAGTGGCAATCCTCTGATCAATGGTTGAGTCGGGGAGCAGGTCGCCCGCCAGCTGTTCGATCGTGAATTGATCGAAGGGCATGTCGTAGTTCAACGCGTTGACCACCCACTGTCGAAAGCGCCACGCAACCGGCCGTAACTGATCGGTCAGATAACCGTCACTATCGGCGTAGTGCGCGACGTCGAGCCAAGGCCGTGCCCAGCGTTCGCCGTAGTGCGGTGAGGCCAGCAAGCGGTCGACGACCCGTTCGTACGCATCGGGGCACGGGTTGTTTACGAACGCAGTGACTTCGCGTGCCGGCACGGGCAACCCGACCAGATCGAGTGTCACCCGGCGAATCAGCGTTTCCCTGCGAGCTGGCGGCGAGGGTTCCATTTTCTCCGCATCCAAACGCCGACGCACAAACGCGTCGATCGCGTTGTGGGCCCGGTGTACGCGACCGACGGGTGGCACCGGCCGGCGTACGATCGGGCGGAATGACCAGTGTGGCCCTGTCGGTTCGTTTTCACCGGCCGTGACAGGTCCCGAGGCACAACCCAAGATCAGCCCGTACCAGAGGGTCAGGTGTATACGATCGAGCCGGTCATTTCCGGGATGTCGAATCATGATCGGATGCTCGTTCCCACTCGTGCGGACCCCGCGGCGCCGACAGCTGCGCACGAGCGGACTGCGCATTCGGTTTGGGGTGTGCCTTGACGGCCCGCGTGGACTGTCACTCCGCGTGGTAGCCCCGCCACATCCAGACGAGCGTGTCTGCTAGCGTTTGCCGGAATACCTTGGGATCGCAGTGTCTGGTCGCGCGACTGAAGACGTAACGGTAGTCATAGCCTTTGGCTTTGAGAGCCGCGGCAGTGCGCTCGTTGGCCATCACCCAGTTGTGGTAGGTCTCTTCCGGATCCTTGGCGCGCAGGTCGTTTTCGGAGACGTGGGTGAAGATGCGCAGAGGCTTCTTCTCACTATTTTCGATCAGCTTCATGCTGGAATGGTACTCCCACGCACCGAGTGGGTAACGCGCCTCTTCGGGCGCATCGTCGTCCTGTTGGTCGACGAATGTGCCCGAGTAGGTGATCAAACGACGAAACAAGTCAGGCCGGAACCAACCCATGGTGAGCGCGGCTGCACCGCCTGAACTGCATCCCATGGCCGCTTTGCCCCATGGATTCTTCGTGAATGCGATGTTCGGATAGACGGCTTTAATCGCCGCGTTGCTCAGCACTGCCGGCAACACTTCGTCGTTGATAAACCGCGCGAAGCGGTCGGACATGGTGTCGTATTCGAGACCGCGCTCACTCCCCTTGCTATCGTTACCACCGTTTTGTACGGCGATCGTGATAAACGCAGGCAACTTGCGGTCCGGATCCTTGGAGATCGTTAGATTGTCCAGCGCGTTGCGCACCAGATTGAAGCGACTCGGCCCGTCATGCGTCACCAGGATCGGCGCCTCGGTGCCGTCTTTGTAGGCGGCCGGAACATAGACAAAGATCTTGCGCTGCTTGCGCACCGGCTTACGTGGTTCGAGTGTGGAATCATCGCCGCGGAAGATCTTGCTGTCCGCCAGGCGCATCGAGAATTCAAAGGAATGTCCCTTGGGATTGCCCCGGTCCGTGAGGTCGGGATCGATCCTGTAGTCCGGCCCGACCACCACATTGCCATTGCCTTTCTGGCCGGGATTTTCCGTGTAGCGCTCGGCCGGAAATCCCGAGTTGCATGCCAAACCAACCAGAGCAATCGACAGCAAGCAGCAACGCGAACTAGATCGCGAGCGCGGTTTCAACAACATAGCGATGTCAACCGATTGAAGGAGCTGAACTGGTTCAACGTCACACGGAGTTTGTACCTGTCGGAGCTATCTGGTTACCGAACGGACCCCGGTTGCTCGACAACAGATCCGTTTCCTGACAGCTGCCCGTAGTATAGCAGCTCTTCACATCCGTCCTCTGTGTGTGATCTCGATCGGGATTCGATTCCAATCTCAATGCGCCTTCAATCCATCACGTATCGAGTATGGGTGGCCGCCGCCGTCGCGACGGGACTTGCCACACCTTCCAGTCCGGTGTTTCTCACGGCTCGAGGCCTAAGATCTCGAGACTGTCGCGCTCGATGAGGGCTTCGATTTCGTCGGTCCGCAAACGGGGCAGTGACGTCCCGTCAAGCTGCTGATTCAGACTCCGCAGGCCGTCGATCGATGCGTCGACCGTCGTAAACGGGTAGTCGCTGCCGAACAGCAGCTTTTCCCAGACCCCGTATTCCTGAACCAGCATCAAGCTGTGGTATAGCTGGAAGGGGCGGTAGTGTAGCGCACTGACATCGGTGTAGACATTCGGATGCTTGCGGACCACGGCGACGCATTCGTGTTCATAAGGATGACCGAGGTGAGCCATGATGATCTTCACTTCCGGAAATCGAATGGCAACACGATCGAGATGGCGGGGCAGCGTGTACTCGAGCGGTGCCTGCGCTACGAACGTCGTCCCGGTATGCAGCAGCACCGGTAACGCATGCTGGGTTGCGTATGACCAGAGCGGGTCGAGCCGCTCGTCGTCGGGCTGAAAACCCGCGTACATCGATAACAACTTGATGCCCTGCAAACCGAGTGACTGATGTCCCTCGCGCATTTCCTGTTGCCAGCCCTCCTGGGTGGGATCGACCGACAGGAAACCGATGAGTTGGCCGGGGTGGGCCTGGACATATTCGGCGACGTACCGGTCATCGACCCACAGACCACTTAGCCGCGCCTTGCCGCCAAATACGATGGTCCGCTCAACCTGCGTCGCGCCGGCCAGGTACTCGTCGTAGCGCACCGTCAGGTCCACGTCCACTCCGGCCCGCGCCCGGCGGGCCTGGTCCTGGAAGTCGGCGCTAAAATGGGTCGGATATTGCCATGTGTGGCTGTGTACGTCGACGATCATGTGCACCTTTACAGAGGTCAGGGAGTTACACGTAAGCCACGGCAGCCGCATCACGCCAAACCACCTTCGTTTGGCGGCTGTGGGAGCGGTGTCGATGGTGGAGTCAGTCACGCGTCGTAGCGCGGCTCGCGTCGCGGTCGGGCGCTATTATCGTTCGGCGATTGAATCGGTTGACCACCTCTCTGGCATCGCCCACATCGTAAAAGTCGACGACTACAAAGTTTGGCAGATGCCCGGTTTTGTCCAGGCAGTTCGATACGCGGGGACCGAGAACCGTTTCGCTGTTGGCTTGGATGGCCAGCGATACGCTACCGACGGTGCGGGTCAGGAAATGGTTGAGGATCAGCAGTCGAGCCGTGGCCGGCCCGCGATTGCGGTCGTATCGAAAATCTTCGACCCGGCGGACCGAGAAGTGCGTTTCCCAGCAAAAGTTCCAGACGTCGTGGTAGCCCGGCCACTGGCCCCCTTCACGATCGGTGAAGACCACCAGGCGCCGTTTCGCGGACCGCATCTGCTCGAGAGTCGGCCACGGATCCGCGGGCTGTTGTCGATGTAATTGCTCGATCAGGCCGGCCGCCTCGAAGGCGGTTCGGATCACCTCGGAGGCGACGTACGATTCGAAGATAATCGTGATGACCGCTGTCGGGTGTTCTTTCAGGAACCGGGCGATTTCCCAGAGCCCATCGACGAGTCGTTGTTTACCCAGCCAGGCCTGGCCGTGGGCCAGGTAGGGTTGGCCGTCGACTAGGTGTACATCCAGCATCAAGCCGTCGACGCCGTCTTCAAGCTGCTTTCGGATTCTGGTGTTCTGGTTCGGGAACAGCCAGCCGTCCGCTCGATTGGACATCGAGTTGTGGGTGACCAGAAAGACAACCTGGTCATAGCGCCGTTTTGGGAACGGATGTTGCTCGGCGTTGAGCGGTATTGATGGGCGAGATTCAGTCTTTTCCGGGGACTGCGGTCGAGTGGCATCGGTGGAACCACTGCACCCCGCTGCACCGGCAACCAACAGCCCTATGACCAACAGACGTTTCACGTAGGGTCCTTTCGGATGGCGTGGCCATTCCCTCCCAATATAGGGAACAGCGGGGCCCGTGGGGAATGGAAATGCGGATCGCACCGCCGACGGGAGGCGAACTCGGGCAACGGATCGGCACGCTGATTTCGCAACTCCCGCCCCGCCGCGGATCTTGTATCTGTGGTACAAAATAAGCTCATCGGGGGCAGGATTTTCCGTCGCTGCCGGAGATGCCTCATTCGGTTGGTCCGCCGACGTCGCAGAGCTTTCCGAGGCCCGTTCGAAGCCGGTTCGATTGATCATCTGATTGGCACGATTGAAAGAAAGGTAAGTAGGTTCTGGGAGGCGGGAATCGGCGATCGTGCGAACCTTCGCGGGCGTATCGGTGACCCACATCGCGGAACGGAAACCACCCATGACAAAAACGACGACAACGGTACGCTCTCTGGTGATGGTCGTCGCGGTGCTGACGCTGTCCACGGCGGCGTCTGCCGAACAAGAATTGCCGTTGGTTGTCGACGGCAAAGTGATCGAAAAAAACATTCGCCATACGGATATGGATGCAAAAGCCAATCCGTTTTGGAAGGGTTGGACACAGCGGAAGGGAAAAACGATCGACGGAAAATTTGCGCTCGATCGTCGAAACAAGAACCTCAAAGATTTTCCCGCCGTGAAATCGGCACTCGGTGATTGTGCGTTTGAAATCACCTTTTCGTGTGACCCGGCGCAGTACGGTAATCGGGGAGGCGGTCGCGGGCCGTGGATTCGTTTGGCGGACAGGGGTGGTTTCGGGTTCATGGACAAGGGGAGGAACCTCACCGTCAATGGCGACAAGTGCTCCTTGCCGTTGAAGGCGTTCAACCGTCCCTCGCCGATTAACTTGGGCGATGGCAAGCTGCACACGATGTCGGCCAAGCGAGTCGGCGAAGTCCTTTCCTTCTACTTGGACGGTGAGAAGATCACCGAGCAGAAGATTGGCGCCGACGGAAATCTCATCTTTTTCCTGGGCGCGTTGGAAAGCTACCCAAACCTCGCTTCGGTCAAAGTGACGGCCGCAAAGTTTAGCGATAAGCTGACGACCAACTTTGAGTCGCTGGCGCCCATTCAGGTCATTTTTGACGGAACCGGCAAACCGCAAGAGACCATTTCAGGGGGGGTGGCGAAACGTATCGAAGGCCGCAATTACGCACCCGGGAAAGCGTCCGTTTACCGGATCCCCGCGCTCGTCGTGACGAACAGTGGAACGGTTCTCGCGTTCGCCGAAGCTCGCGCGAGTGGGTACGACTGGGGACACATCCGCATGGTGGTGCGGCGAAGCGAAGACAACGGCAAAACGTGGGGACCCGAAGTGGACATCACTTCCCAGTTCCCCGACAACTCCTGCGGCAATCCGAGTCCAGTCGTCGAACGGGAAACGGGACGCGTTTTCCTCTCGTACCACTTCCGCACGAATCCCAGCCATACCAATTCGGGACCGACGCATGTCGGCCTCACTTACAGTGACGACGACGGCAAGACCTGGTCGAAGTCAAAGTTTGTCACTGCGCAGTTCAAGCCGAAAAGTCGACCCTGGCTGCTTATCGGTCCCGGGCATGGGATCCAACTGACGCAAGGAAAATACGACGGCCGGCTCGTGATTCCGTGTTACGGTCAGGGTTCTGGTTACGTTGTATACAGCGACGACAAGGGTGAAACGTGGACCGTTGGTGGGTCTTCACCCAGCATGGACATCAACGAGGCGGTCTGTGTGGAACTGCTCGCCGGCGATGTGATGATCAATGCGCGGTCGCCCGGCAGGACACGCAATCGGGGGACCTGCACGTTGACCCACGGCGGTGAAACGCTCAAAGAGGGGACGGCCCGTTTCATCCCGGAGCTGCCCGATCCAAGCTGTCAGGGAAGTACCACGCGGTATGCGTGGCCTCAAGACGGTCGACCGGGAATCCTCCTCTACGCGGGTCCTGGTCTGCCGACCGGGCGCGTGCGGGCTACGCTGTGGGCCAGCTATGACGAGGGGAAAACCTGGCCGCATCGGCAGCAGATTTACGCAGGGGGCAGCGGCTACAGCGACATCGCGGTTCTGCCGACCGGAAAGATCATTTACCTGTTTGAAAAAGATGGCAAGCAAGACCTGGGTTTCACGGTGCTTCCCGCCCCGCCGGTGCAGCCGCCCAAGAAATCGTGATCTCCGCGATGGCCGGGTCGCGTCGCGCGGGCCGACGAGGGATGGAACAGGGCGGTCGCTACGGTGCTTCTCCGGTCGGCACGAGGCGCGTCAGCTCATCGCCCCAATGATGCACGATGCGCAGCTCGGTGAGAGCCGCATCGTCGAAAACCGGCTTGAGAACCAGCAGTCGCTGACCGTCTTTGGCGACGTCAAACGAGATGCCGTAGATGTTGGCATAAGGTCCTGTAAACACAAGCTCGGGAGGGGCGTGCTGGAACTCGGTTTCCGAGGAATACTGCACTGCCATGAATTGCGCACCGTTGCGAAAGAACAACTCGCCACCTGCGGGGGACCAGATCGGTTCCTCTCCCAGAATCGGAGAGATCTTCCACACCCGTGTGTCGGTAAGTGGGTAGGAACGGACGTAGATGTTGTATTGGCCATCGCGGTCCGACACGTAGGCCAGCCACTTGCCGTCTGGCGATATCTTGCCTCCCCATTCATTGAAATCACTAGCAATTAAATCCTCTGTTTCCGGTGGATCGGTCAAGGAAAATGCTGCGATGTTACTGTGCGCGCTCCAATTGGTGTAAACGAGTTTCTTTCCGTCGGGTGATAAGCATTCGGGAACCAGCGACGGGCCACTGATGGCCAGTACGGTCGGAGCTGCGCTGGTGGCGACGTCTTTCCACGCAAGTGACGCGTGGTTTGCTTGTAGCCACTGAAAGACCAGGCGATTATCAGTGCTCCAAAATGGAGAACGGCTGACTCCGGTGGCCGTGAGTTGTTCGCCCGTGCCATGGTCGACGTCGTATACGTACACGTGGTCGGCAATTCCATTCACCTGGATTGCCAGGCGTTGATTGTCGGGGGAGAGTTGAAACGGTCCGTAATCCGCAGGCGGCATTGGGAGTGGTTCGACGTTACCCGCTCTGTCGACCCAGACTGGAACGGTTGCCAGATTTTGTTTTCCACTGACGTATACCAGATGTCCGTTGGCCGAGACTGCTACCTGTTGCGAAAGTACCTCTGGCACGACAGGCACCGCAGTTTCGTGTCCGATTCGCAGGTCGTTGATGTCGAAGTTGACGGCCATGAGCGAGTCCCCTCGCATGAACAGGAGGTGACCTGTTCTCGCGTACATCGCGAAGTACCCCCCTTCATGCAAAATGCGCAAATCTCTGGTCTCCAGTGAGAAGTGCATGATCCGCGCNTAGTCCAGGCTGCTGCTGGGGAGTTCGGAGTTGAGAAGGCTGGTCAACAGGAGTCCCTTGCCGCCCGGCAGGATATGCGGCCACAACAGTAATGTGCCCCCTTCAAAGACCACGTTCTTGGAACCGCCATTGGCTTTGATACTGGAGATACGGGTTCCGTGGTGCTCGCAAAAATAGATGGTGCCGTCATCGCTCCAGCAAGCTCCCGCTACATTGCGGGCACCGCACAGCGTCGTGGGCGTTCCTCTCTGTATCGCGACGAACTTCAATTCGTTTTGCGTGAAGAATCCGAGGCGGGTTCCATCGGGTGAAAGAAACGGCATATAGCCGGCTTCGGTTCCCGGAATGGGATCCGCCTGGAAGCGACTGAGGTCGCGAACGAAAATCTGTGTTCGGTCTCGCAGGTTGGCGACGAACGCGATGCGCGTACCATCCGGCGAAATGGCCAGGGCATTTGTTCGTACCGCGATGTGATCGACCGTATGGAGTTTTTCAATCGGTTCCCGAGCAAAGTGATAGGTTGAACGAATGACCGCCGTGTGTTCTTGAGTGACTGGGGGGGCCACCGTGTCCGTACGGAGTAGTGCGGTCGTGAGGCCGCTCACCAGGCCCACGACAAGGCACAGAATGAGGGTGGGGATCACGCGCCTCGATCGGGCCACACGGGGTGCGTGAAGTGTCGATTCGAAAATTGTGTCGGCGACAGGATCAGGACCCGCAGAACTTGTGACCGCTAATGCCTCTTCGATGTCCAGCCGCGCCGCGCCGGCATCGGGAAGTCTCGTCTCGCGATCCTTCTGTAAACACCTCTCGATCAGCCTACGAATGCCCGCTGGTGTGGAGTCGGGAAGCTGGGTCCAATCGGGGTCCCGTTCGACGATACTGACGAGCGTGTCGGTGACCGTTTCAGCATGAAATGCGCGGCTCCCGGTCAGGATTTCAAAGAACACACAGCCAAACGACCACATATCGGTACGTTTATCCAGGGAGCGCCCCCGAGCTTGTTCGGGGCTCATGTATGCAGGCGTGCCGAGAATCTGGCCGCTGGCGGTTTGCACCGCGTCGGTGACCGACGAGCCGCTCCCCGGATCGACCAGCCGAATCTGTTTTGCCAGACCAAAATCGAGGACCTTCGCCGTGAACGAACTTGTGACACGGATATTGGCGGGTTTAAGGTCTCTGTGAATCACACCATGATCGTGGGCGGCTTCCAGCGCAGAGGCGATTTGCCGTGCTAACTGCAGTGATTCTTTCATGTTGGTCGGTGAGATTTCGAGGAACTCGTCAAGAGCTTGTCCCTCCACAAACTCCATTACCAGACAGTGTTGTCCGTTGAGATCTTCGTGGCTGTAGACGGTGGCAATATTGGGATGATTCAGGGATGCGAGAAGTGACGCTTCGCGGTTGAAGCGTGTCACTGCGTTGTCGTCACCGGCAAACCCGTCGGGAAGCGTTTTGACGGCAACCGTCCGGTTCAAGTGGGTGTCGACCGCCTCAAATACGATCCCCATAGCACCCCGTCCGACAACGCGGATCAACCGGTATCGCCCAAGTTGTCTTGGAAACGGACCTCCGTCGCCAGCACCATCGGTGTCCTGGGGGGTGATCGTCTCTGCGAAGGCGTCGGCCTGTCGCGGTTGGGATGGGTCATCATTCATCACAGAGCAGGGCCTCGAAATACGAATCGACAAGTNCCTAATGTCAGGAGAAGCTGAAGGTGGGAGCCAGACCGTGATGCCTATTGTTGTAGTGTTTTGGATTTACAACCGGACTCGCCGTCGTGGCGTCGACCGCAGGATGCCCGTTGGGCCAAATCTTCAGGCGCGCGAGTGGGACCATGTGCCAATGGGTTTGCTAATGGGTGATCGTGCAGGTCGGCAAGACCTGCTTCAATTCAGCAATGCCTGCGCCGGTGACTTGTGTGCCGATCACCCACAGCTGCTCCAACTTGGTCAGTTCCGCCAGCTGCACCAGCCCGGCGTCGGTGATCTCGGTTTGTTCCAGGAACAGTTTTCTCAGGTTGACCATGCCTGTGAGCTGTGCCAGTCCTGCATCGGTGATCGGGGTTGTACTCAGTTCAAGGTGCTTCAGGTGTGTCAGGCCCGCGAGATGTGCCAGCCCGGCGTCGGTGATCTGGTTGGCGCTAAGCCCGAGTAACTCCAGCGCGTGCAGTCTCGCAATGTGTGGCAGTCCCGCGTCGGTGACACGGGTATCGATCAGCCACAGCTGACGCAGGTTGGTCAGTTTCACAAGATGCACCAACCCCGCGTCGCTGATCTGGGTACGCTCGAGAACCAGCGTTTGCAGGTTGGTCAGCTGCTCGATGTGGACCAGTCCGGCGTCGGTGATNTCGGCGCCTTCGAGGTTGAGATGGGTCAGGCTNGTCAGTCCGACAAGATACACCAGACCNGCATCGGTGATCTGCCGTGGCAGGTTGAGGTACTTTAGTNGGGCGAGCCCCGCGAGGTGTACCAGTCCGGCGTCGGTGATGTGCGCGCCGAGCGANAGTAACTCGAGACCCGTGAGGCCTTCCAGGTGNACCAAACCGATATCGGTGACACGGGTGTCATCGAGGATGAGCGCCTGCAGGCTGGCCATGTCGACGAGGTCTTCCAAGCTCGCGTCGGTGACCTGGGGGCCATCGAGGAGGACGCGAATCATCTCGCCCTGTTCGTTTCGTGTGATCTTCGCCCCTTGTCGTTCCAATGAAACGGCCGGCCCACACCCGGCCACCCCCACCATCAGCAGTGTTCCTAAGAGACATTTCATGTGCGGCCACTTCGGTTGATGCGATCGTCGTTTCGACGGTTTGCCAGCATTGAGCCGAGCGCGTGCGCTCCGTGACGACCGCACCTTGTCGGGATAGAAGGTAGCCGGCCGGCGGATGATCACCGGCTGCGGTTATCCACCGATCGACAGCTGATTTACTGAAACTGGAATGAAAACAGGTCGGCGTCCTTTAACTCGAAGACCAACCGAACGGCCTTGCCCGCATAGGTCCCGACATGATCCGTGATGTCGTCGCCCGCCAGCCACTCGACCGTGCGATCGAGTGAATCACCGTAGATCCAAGGGCACTCCTCGATCGTGAATCCTTGGACCGGGGCTCCGCGTTCATCCAACATCCCAACCCGGATGCCCCCGCGCGCCGAACTGGAATAATTGATCGAGAGACGTGTGCCCTTGAATCGAATCGGCTTGGTCACCAAACGACCGCCGGTCATGGGAGCGTTGACCGATACGAATCCGTCCATCCTCAAGGTATATCGTCGCAGCTTTCCGGGTTTACCGTTTTGCAGAGTTCCCTCGGTCAGATACATCGAGAGTTCATCCGGTGCATCCGCGGCCAGTACCGATTTCGTTTCCACCAGCCCCCAGTTTTGGTAATTATCTCCGTAAAACCAACTGTCCTTCGTGCGTAGTCCAGGTCGAATGAACGCTTCTTGCCAGACGTGGAAGTTCAGTCCATCCCGGCTGCAAATGAATAGCCCTTCGGTGACCGCAGTTCCTTCACGAGCAGACTGGGCGGACCTCGCCTGACGGTATTTCCATTGAGGTAAATGCCGGGTTGCTGGGTTCAGTCCGCGATCTTCGTAGCGGGTTGGGAAGCCGAGCATCAAATGCGGAGCGCGATGATAGGGCGAGATTTGGTTGGTGTAGAGTTGGCCGCCGCGACTTGGCTCGTAGTTGAGGAACACCGGTTCGGTCCAGTGAATCAAGTCATCGGACGTTTCCGTCATGATATCGCGTCCGTTTCGAAACTGTCGGTGATACCCTCGGAAAGAACTTCGGTAGGCGTCCCAAAAAATNACATTCTGGGAATCGAAAGCGCCTTTGGTAATCACGGGTTGAGCGCCNAGCTTTCTCCATCGCATCCCGTCGGCCGACGCCAGCACCTCCAGGGGTCCACCGCCGATGGCTTTGAAACGCTCGGCGGCCGGCACCCCGGGTCGCGCGTCCACGAATGGACTGAAATTGTGGGCGATATACCCAAATTGCTTTTCCGATATCACGATGTTGTTCTTTTTGGACCCGTCGTATTCGACAAGTCCGACCTCGGGGCGCGTCCAGTGGATGCCGTCACGACTTTCGGCATAGCAGTAGGTTTGCGGATGCGTCGGCGCGAGCCCAAAGGAATAGTCTGCGCCGCGATAGTACATTCGATAGATCTCGTGGTCCTGAAATACGGTTACATAGTTGACACCGTTGCCTTCCCACGGCTGATCGCAAACCAGCACGATTTCTCGCGCAACCGGATGTTGCAGGATCTGCCTGGCTTCGCCTTCNAGTCTCTGCACCAGAAAGGTGTCGACAAAGAGCTCGCGGCGCGAACCAATATCAATCGGGGCGGCCGTGTCATCAGCGTCGCTTGCGCCTTGCACCACCGCACACAGCGCCGATGCACAGACGATGGACCAGCTTGCCGAACGGGAGGACATCACGGGTGGTTCCTTTCAGTGATCAAAAAGCACACGGACNGTCAGGTCGTCGCCCGCGCGCGAACAGATGGTGGACCGATTCGTTGCCGAGAATTCTAACGCAACCAAACGGCGATCACCAAAACAGGATGGGTCGACGAAAGACGCGGACTCGTTTGTCGTAGCGCTCCGTGGCGAGGTGAACCAAGTGCGCGCCCCCGTCAAGACCGAGTTCGGTACTCAACTGATCGAAATCACCGATCGCACCGACTGATCCTCGCTTTCCGACGCGACTGGGGTTGGTATGTTCCCGCTGTGAAGCGGTCGGTCGGGAGTCGGGTGCGGTTGCGAATCGTGCGTTGCCGATGCGATGCTCTCTGGTGTTACTTGTAGAGATCTTCGATGGGGAAGATCCTCAGTGTCCAATACGCGCCCGCTTGCGGTCCGAACTTGGGGTTGCGGTCGTAGTGGAGCAGGATCGTCTTCTGCTGGAAGTGGATGTTGGGGTAGTCCGCGGTTGCGAAGTCGGTCGGAACCTCGCCGACGAACTCCTTGATCGCGACGTGGCCGGTGATCGGGCCGGGATCGAGCAAACCGACCGCGGGCAGATGCGATCGAAAGAGTGTTTTAGCGTGTGTCCAGGTCTGGCCCTCGTCCTTGGAGATCGCGACGGAGAGACGGTTCCTCTCGTACCCGCTACGAATTTCCTCGCGNGAGGCCTGGTTCCAAAGGATGACCAGGTCGCCCGTTTGCGGGATCCGGCGAATCATGCAGGGGGCGTAGGCGGCGGCCAGGCCCGACGGTTCGGGCACACCCCAGTTCTCGCCGCCGTCGTTGCTGTAGACGCGATACAGTTGGCCGATCGTGGTGCGGCACATCATCAGGATGCGGCCATCCTTCAACTCGACGGCAACCGGCTCATCGCACGGGAAACAGCCCAGCCCGTTGGCGCGGTTCCAACCGAAGATGAAGCCCTGGCTTTTGCGCCACGTCCGGCCCTCGTCATCCGACAGGTAACAGAACGCGACGTCGATTTCGGGATAGGTCGTGTGCCCGGCGATCTTCCGCCGCACCCCGTCGACGATACCGTACGCGCCCGATGACACCTTGGTGCTGGCGGTAAAGCCGATGCGTACTGGGAGAATCAGACGTCCGGTGTGGGTTTGAATCAGTGTGTCGACATGGGGAGCACCATCGGTGTTGTAACGGTTCATGCGGACGGCATCGGACCACGTTTTGCCCTCGTCTGTCGAGGTGGCGAAGGCGACGGTAATCTCGCGGAAGTTCTCGGCATCGTAGCCGACGTTCGGAATTCCCCCGACCCGCACCAGTACGACGCCGAGCTTGCCGGAGTTTAGGCGAAGGATCGCCTTGATGCCCATCTTGCGATGGGCGATGAACGGTTGGGGCCGCGTCCAGGTCTGCCCCCCGTCGGTCGAAGACCGCGCCTGATCACCGCGGACGGCTAGAATTGTGCCGTCCTTGAGTGTTACGAACGAGGGCCAACCACCACACGCGTCAACNCGCGTGATGCCGCCTGTCAGTTCGAGTGATTTGTCGGCATTGGCGTTCGCCGATTGCAGAAGCATCAGGGCTGCGATAGCAATTGTCATGGACCACCCTCTGTTCATGTGTTAATGGGTTGTACCGCGCGATGCAGCGGTGTCGTCCGGCGCCGAGTCGTCGCTGGCGTGCACTACGAAAATGCGGTTGTCTGTGAGCTGGGTCCAGCCGGAATCGCTCTGCTCGCGTCCGTCGGCACTGGTTTTGTCCTCGATGACGGGCTTACTCCGCGAGCGACCGTTTCGACTATCACGGGTGTCGGCGTCGATCCCATCAACCCGATTTCAATAACTCGCTGACCTCGGTGATCAGCGGTCTTTTTCTGTTCTCAGCCNACGGTTTTCAATCGCCAGTACCGTCCGAAACCCGATGTCAGCGCCCGCGTTGGTGGCCGCCGCGTGGTGCCGATAGTTGCTGTTACAGACCTGCGTTCCACAGCTCCAACTGCCACCCCGGGCCGCCCGCGTCAACGCGCCGTCTAGCCGTGCCGATCCATCGGTTGGCGCCCCCTGGTAACCTGGGACGAAGTCATCTTCCATCCACTCCCAGACGTTGCCCAGCATGTCGTAGAATCCCCAGGTATTGGGCAGCTTGCCCGCGACCGAATGGGTGTGATACTCCTTGCTGGTATTGGCCCAGCCGTACTGGTCGAACGCCTGCCGGTCTTCTCCGAAGTAATACGGCGTCGCCGTCCCCGCCCGGCAGGCGTATTCCCACTGCGCCTCGCTGGGCAAGTTCAGGCCCGCCCATTTGCAAAACGCCTGGGCGTTTTTCCAACTGACCCACACCACCGGGAACCCATCGGCTTTCGACATGACGCTCTTTCCACGCCAGTGTCGCAGATACAGGTCGTAGTCGGGGTCCGGGTCGACGTCACCCCGGCCATCGTAACTGGTCGCCGCGACAAACCTGCGGTACTGCGCATTGGTGACCTCCGTCTTTCCCATATAAAAAGCCGACCGGATCGTCACTTGATGCGCCTGCTTACCCGACCCCCGCGCGAAAGTCCCCGGCGGCACGAGGGTTAACTCCGACCCCGTCTTCTGATGGACGATCTTATCCGCGTAGCCGTTGTGTGATGACTGTGCGTTCTCTGCCGCGCGACACCCGGTGGGAACCTTCAACTGCTGTGCGTCGACCGGTGACACAGCACAAAAGACAAACGAGAGTGCGGCAAGAGACCGCTTCATGGCACCACCTCCAGCTTGAGAGCCACCATTCCCCACGGCTCGATTTTCATCGTGCGCGTCAGCACGCCGCCTGCCCATGTGTCGACGACCTGCTCGCCCGTCGGTCTCCAGCGTGTCACTCTTAATCGTTGGTCTTTTCCGATTCCCGCAATTTCATTGAGATCCTGGGTCCACGTGAACGTGTGTTCCTGCGCCTTGTCGTAGTTTAGGAAGAACACTCCGACCGTCCCGTCCGGCGCTCTCCAGGCGCTGCCTTCGACGGCTTTCACCGGGAACGCCGGCTGGTACTGTCCGCAGGCGGTGCCCGCCAGCAGCGGTAGATCGCCCACGATCTTCGGAGGCCTGAGCATCTCACCGTATCCCAGGTAGGGTCGGGCGAACTGGCTGTGACACCGCAGGAGATTCCGATAGTAGGATCCCATCTCGCCGAAGATCCCCGTGGCCAGGTAGGGCATCACGTTGTTTTCACCATTCTGGGTTCCCATCAGCCACCACCGACCGATCGTCTGTGGCGTGGTGCAGTTCTGCACGCCGCCGAACACCTGCGTGTACCCGTGATAGACTGCCAGGTAGACGGGTGTGTTTGAAGCCACCCCGCCGGTGTGCATAGTGTCGAGCACATCGATGCACCACTCGGCGGTGTCCTCTCCACAGAGCATCAATTCCGGATTTAGCTTCCGGCACTCTCTGCGCACCTGTTCGTACAGTCCATGCACGCCGTTGGACCAATAGTTGCCCCCGGCGATCGGGTGCCCGTGATCCTCGTTGAAACAATCTTCGGTGTGGTTGGTGAAATAATCGAAGTAGACCCCGTCGACTCCGTATTTCCCCACCAGTTCCGTGGCCACATCGAGCATTTTGCGGCGCCATAATTGCGTCGCGGGGCACATTGCCGCCGATAAATCGTGACTGCCCGCATAGGTCTGGGGGACAATTCCCGATTCCATTAACAGGCCGGCTTTGCGTTCCGCCTCTTCCAGCCGAAAGCTTTCGATGGTCGTGTTCCAGAGCCAGCCGATGACGTAAGGCACGACGCGTATGTTCCGTGCCTGCAACTCCTGCACGACCCGCGCATACCCCTGTGACCCGAGTCTCGGGGGGAAGTAGTCGGGATTGGCATGGTGGTCATAGGCACCTGACATCCAACCGTAGTCGTGGCAGATGGTCTCCGGGAGATCGAAGAAGTCTCGATGCACGTGTTCTAGTTTGATCTCCGCCGGATTGTTTAAACGGTTGTTTGACCAATACGCCAACTTGACCATCCATTGCGGATAATCGTCGCGCTCGTAAATCGGCCCTTTACTGCACCAGGGCGCCGTCAAAGCCCACGCCCGGTAAAGCCGCGCCGCGTCAAACCAGTCGCCCTGAAAGGGCCCAATGACGCTGTCACCAGGACTGCGATACTCGTGTACCAACGCCTTCGCTCCCCAGTTCAGTACAGGGTGTGCGATCGAAAAGGACAGCGTTTCATTCGCCGCATCCGGCGTCCAGGCGAAATACTTTCGCCGGGCCTGTCCGTCTTCCTCCGCACAGTAGAGCCCCTGTCCATCGCCCATCAACGCCGTGAACTGCATCGCTCCCAGGGGATACTTGAAGCCCACGGCCTGGCCGGACACAAGCGGGGATTTCTTTACGTCGCCGACATGGCTCGTCTCGAGGATCTGATCACTCTGCGCCGCATCGGTGAAAGGCAAGACTCCTTTCACCAGGGGAAATGTCACTCTCTGTAGGCCCGGCCCTTCGGGCCTCGACCTGATCCGTATCCTCGATCGCGCCAGGCTGCTGTCGCTCTTCAGCCGCGTCTCGACTTCAACCCGTACGTCCTTCCGAGGCCATGTGAATGAGAGAGTCGCCTCTCCTTGGCGCGCGCCGAACTTCACTGTGCAGGGCACTCCCAGATTGCCGTACGACAGACGTTCGCCACCGATTCTCCTCAAATCCACCTGCCACGCAGTCGCCTTTGCCTGCGCGACCTTGAGCCGTTGCTTCCCCGACCGCAAGTCAAGGATTCTCAGCAGGCCCGCACCGTTTTCTGCCGGTGACCACAAATAGACCACCTGGTTGTTGCGCAGGTAGGGCATTCCATCCAGGATCCCCACAGCGGCTCNCTGTGACCGCTTCCCGTTGGGATCGGATCGATTGGCCATCAGTTGCGCCATCACCGCGTCGGTCTTTCCCGCAACAGGTGCTGGCGCCGTGAATTCCCACAGCGAGAAATCGTCCAGCCGAATCCTGACACCACTGCCACCCGCACCGCGCGGGTAGAGGTTCACGATCATCCGATAAAAATCGTCAGGAGTCGTACTCGCGTGGGCCGTAAACTCATCCGCGATGTATTTCCAGGTGCCCATTGTCGTGAGATCCGCGGGCAGATCCGTTCGATCTTGATTCGTGTCGTTCTTCATCGGTCGGGTAATCAGACTGTCGATCGGGCTGTCGGGCCCAGCTCCCGAGACGATCTTGTACCAAATCGAGATCCGGTATCTGTTCCCCCCCTTGAGGCCTCGCACGGCCTGCCGGATCCAGTTGCTCATGCTGAACGTTGCGGTGGTGTCAATCTGCAGCGAGCGTTTGCCGGTCGAACCCGGCCGCGTGTCGCGATTGGTCGAATAGACGACTCCGACGGCCCCCGCCCCTTTACCGTGCCATGGTTCCCAGGCCGACATTCCGGACTCAAAACCTCCGTCGGTGATCATCTCTCCTGCCGGGACCCATCCCGATACGCAGAACATCGACACCGTGAGGGAGACCGACCATTTCATCATCTTTGGAACGCGCTGCATGGTTCTGTCCTCGGGTTACCGGCTGATCCTGCCGATCGACACCCGCGCAGATGTCCCGACCGAGCGCNTCGGCACGTTGGAGACCGGCTGACGNCTTGCATCAAGCGATCAGNTGGATTGCCAATGCGTGATCAGGATACTTCTTTACGCTCTCGCCGTAGATCCCGCGGCGGTGAGGACCAGCGATATTCTCCTGCGAGAGAACCGACCCGGGTAATGATACACCATCGGAGCGTTACGCCCGTGCGGTCCCCTGGCGTCGAGTATCCGCTCGTGGAGCCAGGCCGCCGAGCACGGGTCAATTAGAAGGNGTCGGCTGGGGGGTGGCCGGTAGGTTACTNNGGCCACCACGACAGTGAANGGGCGNGGCGAGGGTGCCAGACCAGTTNGTCGGCGCTGTAAGCGATTCTCCAAAANGNGCCGCAGTCGATTGGTTCTCCNGGAACGGTGCTGGGGCGAACGCCAGCAACCGGTGAGTGGTCGGCGCCGGTACCGAACCGGACGCTCCCTTGAGCATCAATGCTCATCTGGTAGAATCGCTGCGAATACCGAAGGGAGTCACCCCATGTTCGAGTTTCAGTCGCCCATCGTTTTCGCCCAGGCCCAAACGCAGCACGGCAGCGCGGAACCACTGTCGTTGATGGTGGCGATCTACATTTTCGTGCTCGCCTCGTTTCTGGGCTATCAACTGATCACTCGAGTCCCCGCGTTGTTGCACACGCCGCTGATGTCCGGAACCAACGCGATTTCCGGAATCTCGCTAGTCGGTTCGATTGTGGCAGCCGGAGGCGACTACACCAGGGTCAGTACGCTCTTGGGATTTGTGGCAGTCGCGTCCTCGATGTGCAACGTCGTTGGCGGATTCATGATCACCGATCGTATGTTGAAGATGTTCAAGAAAGACGCAAAGTGAGACGTCACGGATGATTTTGCAATCTCTTATCGAGCCGGCGTATCTGGTCGCCGGTGTCCTGTTCATCCTCGGNATTCGGGATCTCAGTTCTCCTGAAACGGCACGGCGTGGGAACTTCCTGGCGTCGATCGGCATGTTTCTGGCGATCGTCGGGACCCTGATGCACTACGACATCTTCCAGGTGGCCAACGATCCCGACCGCGGCTGGCTGACCGCCTACGGATGGATTATCGCTGGCCTGATCTTCGGCTCGGCCGCCGGTGCCATCATGGCCATCTTCATGCCGATGACCGCGATGCCGGAACGCATCGCCATCGTCAATGGGTTAGGGGGGTTGGCGTCCTTTCTGGTCGGCGTCTCGGAGTACTATCGACACGTCGCAGCCCGGACCGAAGTGGCCTTAGGATTCGACGAGTTCCATATGGGTGTCGTCGGTTTCGAAGTCATGCTGGGCGGGCTGACATTCACGGGAAGCATGATCGCGTACGCCAAGTTGCGCGGGCTCATCACCGGTTCACCTGTCACCTACAAGGGCCAAAACGCAGTCAACATAGGGTGGTTGATTNTCATGCTGGGCCTAATCGCGTTCCTGGTTTTTGACATCATCAGCGGTGGTAAGTCCNTCGGTGGGGNGACCGGGTTCTATTTGTTGCTGGCCATGGCCTTGATGTTCGGAGTGATGTTCGTGTTGCCCATCGGCGGCGCCGACATGCCGGTCGTCATCGCGATGCTCAATGCGTACTCGGGCCTGGCGGCCGCGGCGACCGGCTTTGCNATCTCGAACAAAGTGCTGATCATCGCCGGTGCGCTCGATGGGTCTTCTGGGCTGATGTTGTCGCTACTGATGTGTCGGGCGATGAACCGGTCCATTGGCAACGTGCTGTTTGGAGCCGTCGGTCAGGCTGTCAAGGCTCCTGAAATGGAAGGCATCGAAGGCGATCCCAAACCGCTCTCGGTGACCGAAGTGGCCGGGATCTTATTGGGAGCTCGCTCGGTCATCATCGTGCCGGGCTACGGCATGGCGGCCGCCGGAGCTCACTTTGCCATCCGCGAACTGGCGGATCTGATGAAGGATCGCGGCGCCAGCATCAAATACGCCATCCATCCGGTAGCCGGTCGAATGCCCGGACACATGAACGTGTTGCTGGCCGACGCCAACGTGCCCTACGACGAGCTGGTAGAGATGGACGAGATCAACTCTGAGTTTTCAACCACGGACGTGGCCCTGGTGATGGGCGCTAATGACATCTGTAACCCGGCTGCTCGCTACGCCGAAGGTAGTCCGATCTACGGCATGCCTATCATCGATGTCGACAACACTCAGATGGTGATTGTCATCAAACGCAGCATGAGCCCCGGTTTCGCCGGCATCCCCAACGAATTATTCGTCGGCGAAAATACCTACATGTGTTTCGGTGACGGGAAGGCGATTGCCGAGCAACTGGTCGAAACGCTGAACATCTGAGGAGCGAAATGTGAAAGTCGCCGTGCCAAAGGAGATTGTCGCCAACGAGCGCCGCGTCGCTGCGACGCCACGCACGGTTGCCAAGATGGTGAAGTTGGGCATTACGGTTTCGGTCCAAGCAGGCGCCGGCACGGAGTCGTCGATCGCGGACAGCGAGTACGAGGAGGTCGGCGCATCGATCGAGTCGAATCTCGAGCCGTTGTTGGGCGCCGCGGATGTCGTCGTGAAAGTGCAGCCACCTCTGCAACACGAATCGGCCGGAAAACACGAACTCGAACTGCTGAAGCCCGATACATCACTGATCTGCATTCTGCAGCCGCTGACAAATCACGATGTGGTCAGGCAATTGGCCGACAAACGAATCACGTCTTTCTCACTCGACTTGCTGCCGCGCATTGCGCGGGCTCAGGCGATGGACGTGCTGAGTTCGATGAGTACCCTGGCCGGCTACAAAGCGGTGCTCCTCGCAGCTAACGCTCTGAAGACCGTGTTACCGATGCTGACGACGGCGGCCGGCACACTGTATCCGGCCAAGGCGCTGATCCTGGGAGCGGGCGTGGCTGGGCTCCAGGCTATCGCCACTGCACGTCGATTGGGTGCCGTCGTGAAGGCTTTCGACGTTCGACCGGTTGTCAAAGAGCAGGTCGAGAGTCTGGGTGCCGAGTTTATCGAACTGGGTGTCTCGCAAGATGACGCTGAAGATGCCGGCGGTTATGCCAAGGAGCAGGCCGAAGACACGCAACGGCGAACGCTCGAGCTCATCGCGGAGCACGCAAGAGAGTCCGACATCGTCATCACCACGGCACTGATTCCTGGAAAGAAAGCGCCGATCCTGATCACCGAGGACATGATCAAGCAGATGAAATCAGGCTCGGTCGTCGTCGACCTGGCCGCCGAAGCGGGTGGCAACTGCGAACTGAGCGAGCTCGATCAGTCGGTCGTCAAACATGACGTCACACTGATCGGTTATGCCAACCTGCCGAGCACGTTGCCGTCGCACGCCAGTCTGATGTATGCCAACAACGTCTCGAACTTCTTGCTGCATCTGCACAAGGACGGCCAGATCGCCGTCAATCTGGAAGACGAAATCACGAAGGGCACGTTGATCACTCACCAGGGCGAAGTGGTACACGATTTCGTCAAGGGTGTGTTGGGCGGCGAGTAGAGTGGCTCGCGAGAACCATCGACCGTGAACGCCGGTGGCCAATCCCGTGAAGGAGTGCGCTGCCTGCGCGGTCTTCGTGAGGACCGCCGCCATCGTCTGAAGAGCGGCCCAGATGTTCGTGATGCCGGTCAGGGCGTCTTTTTTTCTTCCGCCTGTTTCTTCTGGAATGCTTCGTAGATTTGTCGCCAGCGAGGACCGACACGTCCGATCAAGCCCTGCTGCTTGCGCACTTCGCGAATCAGACGTTGGTCTACCTCGTCGCGAGGCCACGCGCCCACAAACGACAGAACATCCTGGTAGGCCTCCGCCGCGGTCTGCGTTTGGACTTGAGCACGTTTGGGGGTCGCGAAGGGCTGATGCGAAATGTACTTCTTTGCGCCCTCGCCGTAGATCCCGCGGCGGTGAGGACCATCGATGTTCTCCTTCGAGAGGATCATCAGGATACTGAATTCGTCGAGATCGTTGCGTGGTCGATGCGGGCCGATGTTGCCGGTGCAGTGGACCTTGGTCTCGTAATCGGGATGGCCGTAGTTGCTGGGGCTGAGGTAGATCTCTGGTTTGTTCGGGCTGCTATCAGGCCCCATCCGATAGAAGTTCGCGATGAAATTGACACGCGCTCCNGCACTCGTCTTGGAGGCATTCCAGTAGTTGTAAACGACGTTGTTGACAACGTCGAAACGAAAGGGAGCTCGCTTTTCGTAGTCCTCGCGGCGGGGACCCGCGCAAAGAGGGTTACGATCCAGGCTGCCAGTAAACAGACAGTGGTGTGTGGTCACGCGCGTGGCCTCACCCCCCTGCAGACTACCGCAGGAATGAGGTCCTTTCTCGTGTCCCCCGTCGAAAAGTCCCTCGGCGATGATACACCACTGGAGCGTTACGTCCGTGCTGTCCCAGGCGTCGAGTACCTGGTCGTAGGCCCAGGCGGTCGAGCAATGGTCAATCAGAACGCGGCGGCTGTGGATGGTTGGCAGGCTATTGCGGCCACCACGACAGCGAATGTGCCGGACGATGATGTCTTCGCAATGTGCGAGCTCGAGACCACCGCTGATGGTGATTCCACCATAGGGGGCTGCGCTGAGTCCGTCGATCGTGACCCGTCGCGCCGATTCGACGGTCAGCTTCTTGCTGAGCTTGATCTCGCCTCCGACCTTGAACCGGATGATCCGCGGTCCGGCGTCTGCTAGCGCCTCGGCGAGCGTTCCCGGTCCCTGCTCGGCCAGGCTGGTGACCCAGATCACTCGACCTCCACTGCCTCCTTTGCTGATGTGTCCGTACCCTTGCGCCACCAAGGTCCGCGCTTCCGGTGGGATTGGGGCATTCGACGATGGATCGTGCGCCCGTCCGACCGACGTTGCCGCGATGACCAACCCTGCCAAACCCATTNTCAATCGGGTCATGATGCTGCCGTCCTTTCCCTTTGGAGACCAAACCGATTTCTTAGTCGCCCGGCTGTTTGAGTTGTTCTGTTGCGGCGACCTGGAATGCCTAAATCGTGGTGTCGTGGAAGACAAATCGCAACCGCACCGAGCGGCCCTTGAATTTCCCGATCGATCCACCTCTCCACCGTATCAGGTGGGCCAGCTTGTCGCCTTGGATGACATTGCAATCTCGGCGGCGGAATCCGTCGTAACAGCGCTCACCGGCTCCGACGTAGTGCGTGATGTGACTTTTATCGCCGCTATCGGACAACTCGGAAATCGGATCGATGATCTCTACACGCAATTGTCCCTGAACGTTGGCGTTGATAGAAAGCTCGTCGCCCTCGACGACGAAGGGGCGAGCGGTGCCACGGTCGTCAACGACCATCCGGCGATCCCGNACNTCACGATCAGAATGACCCATACGNGGCGGCCGGCGGTTGACGATCGACGCGCTGCGGAAAAAAAACGGGTCATGTTGCGCTCCCTCTTCATCAGTAGCGGAACTCGATTAGCGAACGATTCACCTGATCAGCGGGAGGAAAAATCGCTCGGGCTGGTCGGCCACCACCAACGGCACTTCACCGGGTGCCTCACGCCATAGCCGGACCTCGTGATAGGTCCCACTCGAGATGGCGCTGGCGTGGAAAACGCGCCACATGCGCCCGCTATCTTGCGGCCGCACCTCGGCCACCACGCGGCGCCAATCCGGCCATCCCACGTTGCGAACCTCACCGACCTGCACCCATCCGGTCCCCTCGGGCCGCTCGATGCGCAGGGTCGCGATGTGTCCGCCATCGGCGGCACGGCTCACGAACTTCAGCTCTTTGGCGCCCCGTGGAACGAAGAAGTAGAGCACGCCACGACCGAACTGGAACGTCTGTTCCCGTCCCATCTGTGGAACCAGCAACACCACTTTCTTAAACGGGAACGACTGCGGCAGTGGTAGACACGGCACGATTCCCATCGCGTCATCNCGTTGGTTCCGCAACTCGATCGAATACTCGCCGGGCGGCAGGCGATTGGGGAAGTCAAACGCGATCGTCGGGCTGGAGGACTTCCGTCCGGAGAAGTCGGGTGCCACGTGCTGGCGGAAAACCTCCTCTCCACGTCCGTTTTTCACGACAAAAACCAGTCGTTCATCGGGGACACCCGCTTTCAACCACACGCGCGTGGTCGCTTTACCAGCGGGCCAGTCCTTTTTGACGACCAGGTGCGATGCCGCGCTGACCATAAACGGCGGTGTGTAGTCGGGCACCGGACCGTGATGGGCTGCCCGCGCTGCCAGAAAATAGGGTATCCGTTGAAGGTAGTAGCTGAGCGTGCCGAGATTCGTCGCCCACGCGACATATCCCTGGAAAAACTCATCGTCGCCGAGGTAGCGAGCCCAGTCCAGCGAGCGATTCACGCCGTCGCCCCACGCCAGGTAGCGCGGATTCCCGCTCAGGCGATAGGCAAGCCCCATCAACTTGTGATGTGAAAAGCGAGTCGAGCTGTTCTCGAATCCGTAACTCAGTTCGTCCTCGGCGCGTCGCATCACGGCTTGGCGGATGCGGCCGAGCAATGGTTCACCCAACTGGGGCGTGTCAAGGGCCCGCTCCCAATGCGGGTGGTACGGGATGCTACCGTAGTTCTGCTGCTCCGCATCCTCGATCGACTGACAGATGTCTTCCAGGACCTTCGCCGCCCGTGTGAGGTAACGTTTTTCCCATGTGGCGTGGTACATGGCGATCGCCGTGGCNGCTCTGGCACTGGCGGTTCGNCCGCGGCTGCCGCCGGTTTGGGACGCGACATAGTCGCCGTGCTCGAGTGCCACGTCCCACGAGCGGCGGTCACCGGTTACGTAGTAGTTCCACAGGTACCAGTCCACGCCGGAGTTGTAGGTATTCCGATCGCCCGCATGCCATGGCAGTAAACCCTTATAGTCGCATGTTCCGCCGACGTGTTTGCGGTTCGACGCGTACTGTCGCCCCTGGTTGTACTCCTCCGTCGCGTAGTGGCAGATAGCGACATCGGCGCAGTGACGTGTCATGCGTATTGCGATCGACCGGTACAGCGGATCGCCCGAGCGCAGGAAGAGCACCCATGGCCAACGCGGCCGTCCGTCGTGCGTGTTGACCCAGACGCGCGCGAGCGAGGGCTGTTTGGTGCGGGCAATCAGGTACTGGTGCCCTGAGATCCAGTGCCACATGCCGTAGTCATTNAGCTTCTGCGGGAGCGTCGCCATCCACTTTCCGAGGCCGTCCAACACGCGCTCGGCGGCGGAGAACCGGTCTGGATCCCGCGGCCACAGCGCCCCGACGGCGCGCGATGCGTAAACCTGTTTTGCATCGGGATGAGCGTAGGGCTGTTGCGCAACGTCCAGCGGACACACGGGCGGCGTGGTATTCTTGGGACCGAAGTCGAAATACACCCGATGGGTCTTGCCGACCCCCATTCCGTTGGCCGGTTTTCCGCGCTTNACGTTTCGAAAGCTGCCACTCGCCCGGTCTCCGAACCTGGCAATGTTTGCCGGCATTTGGAAACTCAGCGCCGCACCCTCGTGGACCCAGTGCAACGGGTAGAGCAATTTGGTGAGTTCAGCTTCACCGAGTTTTTCGAAGGCCTGTTCGGGGAGTTTCCAGCGGGGGTGCTGTTCTCCGTGAGCGGGCCAA
The DNA here is from genome assembly GCA_002702965.1 of Planctomycetaceae bacterium. GTDB lineage: Bacteria > Planctomycetota > Planctomycetia > Pirellulales > Pirellulaceae > UBA9264. The sequence continues at coordinate 10,539 of PADE01000043.1, read as the reverse complement.
AAATGGACGGTCAGTCCGCGCAAATCGACCGAAAGTTCCTTGGGAAACTGCTGCCAAAAGTCCTCGACACCCGCGGCGATGCGGGCGTTATTCGTGGAGACGGAAACGCGTCCCGTCGATCGCTTACCGGTGTCGCGCACGCCGAGCTTCTTCCCGCCGGCGTAGTGGACCAGTTCAAACCACTCGGGNTCGCGCTGGTAAAGTGACACCGTTTCCGTTCCACAGGAACCCTTCAGCGCTGCGNTACCGACGACTCCGAACTGGTACTCGCGAACCGGCTCACGGAGCGGAACGCGACAGCCGATATCGGTCAACACGTGATCTTTGTCGCTGTCCTCGGTGTACACGAATGTTTGATCCGTTCGCACCCAGGTCATACCGCGATGGGCTGTGACGCGCACGATGAACTGACAGTAGGGCTTTCCGTTGGTGGACGTGNAAAANCCCTTTGCCTTCACAACCGCTTTGATGGGACCATTCTCTTCGAGCTCAACCTCGACGTTCGGATCGTGCACCGCCCAAAACTCCTTTCCCACGCCGTCGCGCACGTAGGGCCCTGCCAGGTCCTTGGCCGCGAGTAGGCCTTCGGAAGAATCGTATTGGCCGTTGTGGTTCAAGTCGGCCCAGGCCTGCTCGAACAGGTTGAAACGTCTCTTAGAGATCGAGAGCCTCACCCGCCCGGTATCGAGCACAATCGCATCCGCCGTCTCACGCGCCAGGTTGCGGGACGCAACTGCGATGGGTGGAGGTGTTTCGGTTCGGAGTGTCAGCGTCGCGTCACGGGACTCCAGGGCGGTCACAAAGTCGAGGAGCAACCAGCGCGTCGATGNGCCTGTCTTGTCCCAGGTGGCGGTGACCCGCTGCTGGACTGGGATCGGCTCGNCGCCCGCGTCGAACAGCCTGATCGGCGCGTCCGGCTCCAGTTNGCCGCGTGCAAAGGGTACGCCGACGGTGAACGGATAAGCCTCGTTGGATACACCGGCCGGATTGTAGATGCGTAACTTGATCTCTTTCGCAGCGAACGACGATGCGGTGCCGCACAGACCCAGGGCGGATGTAAGGACTGCCGAAATGAGTCGGTTCGCGGTCATCTGTCGCTACTCCGGATACTCCTGACCCACTGTTGTAACCCCAGTGGGGGACACAAGTCAGCTAGCGCCGCAGTTTACAACAGACGCTGTGCTGTCGAATGACCGCTGTCAGACAACTCAGCGTGTACTGCGGAATGCGGCGGTTCCTGCCAGACCGCTGTTTTCCGGTGCTCTCCACCCGAGAACTCGTCATGGCAGCGTTCCCGCAGACGTTTCGCGCGTGTACTCGGCGCAGCGCGTATTCAGCCCCTACCCATATCGGACTCACCGAGGTGGAGTTGGCGGCGGTCGGTCGTAGCGCGCCGGCCTGCGCGGTGCGTGAGCCGGTTGTCTTATCCCACAGAAATGACCACCGAGATTCCGATCAGTACGGCTCCGATCAGGCGCATGGCCATCGTCCGATGGTTGGCAGCCGATCCAGATGCGTTGACCCGGTGAGCGAGAACCCAAGTTAACAGAACCCCCCACAGGCCGCGCATCGAGTACACGATGTTGACGCGCGTCGCGTCTCCAAACAAACCCAGCGTGAGCGTCATTCCGATTGCTTGGACCGCCATCAACAAAGCGCCGACTACCAGCGGTTGGATCACGCCCATCCGTCGCAGCGCNGCCGGACGATCGGCCAGTGGGATGAACGCCAGGGAGTACAGTGCCGTGCACNCGAAGGCAAGCGGCAGAAAATACCCCGCCCCCCAGGCGGGAGCCCACCGCTGAATCAACAGATCGAACAGCGTCATCGAGCACGCGGCCAGTAGCGCATAAGTGACCGAGGCCACGACCAGGGAACGGTGTACGGTAGCATCCCGCGCTTGTACAAACACGATGCCGGCAACGGCCACCGCTGCTGCAACCCAGATGCGTGTTGACAGATCTTCATCGACAAGGAACCGCGAGGCCGCTGGCACGATGAGTACTTTGATTCCCATGACCGGCGCGGCGATCGAGACGTCCCCGCGTGCCACCGCCAAAACGGTAAACAACTGACCGGCGAGAAACAGGCCACCGATGATTGCGGGTTGCCAGAGCATAGCGACCGGTTGCCTGGTGCCACCCATTAGCAATAACACGGGAAACACACAGGCGGACGACCAGCAGACGAGGATCACCGCGGTCCACGGCGATGCGCCACGCTGCTGAGCCCGCTTGAGGCACGTCAAGGCGAAGACGACCAATACACTGGAACAGAACGGAAGCAGAAGGTGCATCGATCCAGTCCTTGAACGCGTTCCTTAACGCAACGACGTCACCAACTCGCAAATTCCCGGCGCAAGACGATCAAACCGGTTGGTCGGTTCCTCCGACTGTGGAGGGAGGAACACCCAGCCTGCCCCGACGATGTTGTCACACACCACTCGTTTCAACAACTGCCAGGAGACAGCCTACCAACAACGGTTGGGAGTCGACACGCGGACAGGAGAAAGAGAGGCGGTTGGGTCCGATCCGTTAGCCGAGACTTGCGGCCGACCGACGGCAGGCGATCGCAAGGGGTGCGGGGTGTCTAGACGCGATCCTTTCTGCGTTCACTGGCCCGCATCGCGATGGCCCGTCGCGATCGCGATAAATTCCTCCAGGCGCTCGACACGTTCGGCCAGCTGGAGCTCACCACTTTTCAGCAACCGCCGCGCTTCGGGTACAACAGCAGCCGCGGCCCGCCCCTGGTTGCGCAATAGGACCAACGCCGTTCCGCCATTGACGTGGTCGGTGGCCAGTTGTAGTAACGCGCGCAGATGCTCTTCTTTCCCCGTTAGGACAAACAGCGCGTGGTGGGCCACAGCGAACAGATCGTGCACGATGTAGACGCCGCTCGCAGGGTCTACCTCCCGGCGGAGGATTTTTTCGATCAGCGGCACCGCGGGTTCGGCGGCGGGTCGACCGATCGCAGCAAACGCAGGGATGTAATAGGAATAGCCATGCAGAAAGTAGTCGGGCCACGTCTTGATCATCTTCGGAACCGCCGTGGCGGCGGCCGGACCGATGCCACGGATCACGGTCAACGCGACGTCTTTGGACTCTCTGGGACCGTCTAACATCTTGATCAGCGTGGGCAGGGCGCTTGCGCTGGCTGGGCCCTGTTCGCGGAGTGCCATACCGGCAATCAGAGCCACGTCTTTGTTGGCATCCAGGAGTGGGGTTTGCAGTGTGGCCGCCGCCGCCGGCCCCAGGCGACGCAGCGCCATGGTGGCGGCGAGCCGCACGAAACTATCGTGGGATTGATAGAGCATCCCGATCTGCGGGATCGCCGCGACGGCGGCGGGGCCGATCGCTTCGAGCGCCCGTAGCGCCGGGATCCGCACGTCTGGAATATCCAGCTGTGCCGCCAGTGCGAGGGTCGCTGGCGCGGCAGCCACGCCCCGTTCCTGGAGGGCCGCCGCGGCCGCCCGGCGCACGACCAGGTCGCGATGTGAAAGCGCCGTGATACACGCGTCGAGTGTCTTGTCCCGGAAACGCCTGGCTTCGTCTCGGACCCCCTTGCCACGCGGCTTGGCGCTGATCCGAGGTGCGGGCGCCGCGCCGAGACGCGTAATATAGTCGGCCGCTTTGGCCCGGATCGCGTCGTACTCGTCCGTGCCCAGCGGTTTGTCGTCGGCGACTTTGTGCGGATCGACGACGATGCGCGCGCGCAGGGACTCGAGCCAACCGGCCGCCTCGTAACCGACTGGGTTTTGGGGCTGCGCCGCGATGGAATCCTCGAGCAGTGTCAGGTAACGGTAGTCATCGATGCCCTCTCGACGACACTCCCAGCCAATGTTGGGCATGGGGCGGGTGTCACCTTCGCGCATCCAGATATTCTTGTACCCTTCCTGCGCGTAGTGGTGCCAGGTGGTGTGTCCCTTGAGTCGATTGGCCCAGACGTAATAACCGGCGAAGTAGCGTTCCTTCATCGATTCTGGCGGGTACAGGTGGCAGCTGTAGGTCCACACCTCGGCGCCGATCCGGTCGGCTTCCGCCCGCAATGCGGGGGTCACGAGTCCGGCGTAGACAACCCAGACGTCGAACAGATTGCCGTAGCCGTAGACCCCTCGCGATCCGATCGCCGTGATGTGCCGGACGCGTACGTCCCGCATGACCCGCATGTACTTGCGCATCTGCCCCTGGTACTGCGAGATCGGGTAAACCGGCTCGTCGAAGTTATACATCAGCATCTCGGGCCAGCCGCGCTGCAGACGTTCCCGTTCCCACCGGTCAGCGGCCCGGTTCTTGACCTCGACGCTGGGGCCTCCCTCGGATGGCAGCGCACCCAAACTGTGCACCCAGCTGATCGCCGGAACGTCGGCGCTGAGCAGCCCCGCCTCGATTGCGGCCGGGATCAGGGTCGAGGTGTACGCGTTCGGCGGTGACGGGGATTTGATCAGATCGACGCTGCCACCTTTAGGAAAGCCGTAAAACGTAACCGACGTGGATCCGTGTTCCACCATGTCGCGGTAAATCCGTTTGACCCAAGTCTCGTTTTGGGCAAACCGGGGTAGGCCTTGGTCGTTCCATGAAACGTAAAAGAACGGAAAGTATGCGACCCGCGGACGAGGCAAGGAATACGGGTGAACTTTGAATTCAATGTCGCGTTCGATGACGATCGACTCTGCGCCCCGATCGGCTGTCAAACGCAGCTTCCCGTGGTGTGCGCCGGCCTCGATCTCAGGACTCGCATGGACCGTCAGCCAGAAAAAGTCGTTCGCGTCTTGACCGATCGTTGAGATGATGGCGGATTCATCTAGACAGGCGTTGTGGATCGACGCCGGAACCGGATTCGTATAACTGAGCAACAGTTTGCGAACCTCGCCGTCGATCCGACGGAAGATGCGGATATCGAAGTCGCTGTCGATCGCCAGACGTACGTTGTTGATGCCGCCGGGGGCCAGCGCACGGACGGCAATTTGCACCGGTTCGTACTCGCCGCGGGCGAGCGTACACGTGATTGTTGTGTTCGCCGTTGCGGGGACAAAGCCATTCGTAACGAGTGTCACATTGTGGTGCTGAAACAACGCTACACCACGCTTAACCTGCGCCTCCGTCCACGGTCCGGTATCCGCTTTGGCGCCCGTATCGCACATCAGCAGCGGCCAGCAGGTGACCGCGAGAATGCAGGGTGACATCGAGATGCGAGTTTGCATCGTGTCCTCTGTTTGTTTGCGGTACCGAGATTGGGTGGCATGCTGCGGGCGAGTTCGCCGCGAACTCACAGGCTTCTGAGAACGGCGGCTCAATCATCGCGGCACGCCACTAATATAGAGTCTCGCGGCATGGCGTGTACGGAACGCAAGCGGAGGGCACTCGGGCGGCCCCTAGCGGTGACCGAACTCGCCGCCGCGTGTTCCGGTCCGGGCATTCCTGGAGCGGCCACCAACCTGCGCGTCGGGCAGGCCGTGTGTTCACAGCCGCTTGCATCATTTGACTCGGGTGATGGTCTTGTGACCGTTCTCGACCGTGTACTCTCCTTCTCACTCCACAACGGCGCCGACACAGGCATCAATTCTCAGGTTACAGATGGTGCCAAAATCGGTCCACCGCTCGAGACTCTCATGGGCGGTCAGCTGTACGAGGTACAGGTTCAGGTCGTCGGCTGTGACGCGAATTTTCAGCATGCTCTTGACCGGGATTCAGCCGTCCTGATCCTTCAGGATTCTCCACTATCCGTCGTCGACATATTTGGGGGGTAGGTTGGCTTTCTCGGAAATGCCCCCAAAACACCGATCGAGTTGCCGCACTGCTCCTGTTTTACACCCATCATGTCCATCAGTTTCAGAAGCAGGGTGCCGTGTGGAGCATTGGGGGTATTGCACATGACGGCCCCGCAGAATTTGTCCGCCGCCGTCGCCGGAAAGGACCAGGGGTAGATCGGTTGGCTCGCTCTCGCCACAGCTGCTATCGTATCCCAAGTTGAGCCGGGAGGTTTCGATCAGCCAGTCATCGAAGCGGACGACCAATGATGAACCATGTGCAATCATGCTCGGGCCTGATGACACTCGTGCTCGCGTCGCTCTCGGCGAGCGTTGTGCGGACCGAGGAATCACGGTCCGTGACGCTCGACAACGGTTTGGTGGTCAGCGTCAGGCAGACGGTACCGGTCAACATCAATCCAAAACGTGATCTACACGGTCCGTGTGTGATCCGAGCTGCCAACGGGGAACTGTTGTTGAGCCACCAGGATTCCGACAAACACGGTGGCGGTGATGGGTTTGCGCACCAATGGCGCAGCGCCGACAATGGTTTGACGTGGAAAGATGAAGGGCCGGTTGCCGACTGGCGAAACCGGAAGATCGACTCACTGTTCGGTGAATACGGCCTGGCCGTCGATGGCCGGCTGACGATGATCGTACAGCGTCGGAAGGTATTGGGTGGCGATCCGGGGATCATCGGTTCGTGGCTGCAAACGAGCGAAGATCACGGTAAGACCTGGAAGGAAATTGGCGCCGTAGACGACAGTCACGAATACGCGGTGATGTTTGGCCGCAACATCATCACGCATGCCGGTGTGATGTATGTCGGAGTCTGGTCACGACTGGGGAACGCGTTGTACGTCAGCGCGGACCACGGACTGACGTGGCAGAAGCGTAGCGTCATCTTTCCGACGGAGTATCCAGACTTCACCAACCTCAAGACCGCCGGACCGCCGTTCTATCCGCATGTCACATTTTGCCCCGATGGTTCGTTGCTGGCGATGACCTATCACACGCCACCTAAGAATCACTGCTATTCGCGCCGCAGCCGTGACCACGGCAAAACTTGGGGACCGATCGTCAAGGAAACGGGGCTCCGACTGTGGGCCCCGCGCATGAATCGCATCGACAAAGAGACCTTGATCGTTACCGGTCGGGACATTGGGGAGCGGGCAACCGTCGCCTGGTTTTCAACCAATCAGGGCGCGACGTGGGGCCACAAACTGCTTCTCGACAAACCGAAGTTTCCGGGCAGTTACGCTTACACGGACTCGATCAGCGCCGGCGCCGGCAAGTTCTGGGTCTTCACGAGCAGTCCGCAGTCACCCGGACGGGGTGACATCGTTGGAGTTCTGTTGAGCACGACGATGCCACCCGCTTCAGGTGCGGACCAACGTCGTCCAGCCGCGACCTCGAGCCGCATCGAGATGCGTCCTTATCGGTGGACGAAGAGCCCCTATACCGAGCATCGAGAAGCCCATGCGACGCCGCACGACGACGGGCTTTGCGTCGACTTGCGGGCGCCGTGGTTTGAAAAAGGCGAGCGCCTGATTCTGCGGACCAGCGAGATCGTCGGGTTTGACAACGGCTATCTGTACGACGACCATTTTCCGACACAGGAACAAAATGGCCGCGGCAAGGACTACCAGCACATTCGGTTTCATTGGAACACACAGGGCGCGCCCCACGAGTTGTCTGCCAGTTGCCAAGTCCCCGACAAAGGTCGCTTCCGATTGCGACTGGTGGCGCGCAGCGACTACGTCGACATTTCACTCACTGTTCGCAATGATCTGAAGCGCGCGATGAAGTACGTCGACTGGTACTTTTGTCCGGTGGCCTACGAGGCTCCGACGATCAACGATCCGACGCAGCGGCGAACATGGCTGTTCGATGGCCAGCGTCTGCGTACGCTGGCGGAAAAGAGTCGGGGGATTCCGGCGGAGGAGATGTATCCGATTGGCGGCGCTCGTGGCGCGGGCGGCTTCATTCCACCGTTGCATGCGGCTCACCCACGGGGAGTGATCGAGGCGAAGGCACCAATCGTATTGGTGTCAAACGCCCGTGGTACGCATACGGTCGCGCTCGCATTTGACCGGGCGCACAGCATTTTCAGTAGCCGTGGCAACGGCTGCTTCCATGCCGATCCGTACTTCGGACCCGATATAAAACCTCGTGAAGAGCGCACCGTTCATGGTCGTTTGTACCTCGCCGAGGGTTCCCCGCAAGACGTGCTGGAGCGATTTCAGCGAGACTTCCCTGCCGCCGAGGATTGACCGAAATCCGCCCGTCTCGCGATTCCGGAAAGACGCGATCGGAGAGTTTGTCACCGACCTTTCCCAATCTGGCACCGTCGCGAAACGGCGTGTAGCAAAGTAACATCTAAGGAACCGAGTCGCGGAAATTGCCGGACTCGCGACACTCGAACGAATACCCGTGGTGCATAGGAACTTTCAATGACCCCTTTCCAGGAGCGTCTGTGTGGGAACATCCCCGCCGTGATGACGGCGTTGGACAACAAGTTCCTTGTCGACGGTGATGCGTTGCGGCGGATCACCCGACGTTTGCTCGACAACGGTTGTCGCGGAGTGGTTGTCGTTGGTACGTCGGGCGAGTTTGCCGCGATCGACGACGACCAACGCGCCGTTGCGATCCGCGCCGTCGTCGATGAAGTCGCCGGTCAGGTACCGGTGATTGTCGGATGTGGCCAGCCCAACGCCCGCCGCACGCACGAACAGGCCAAGGCGGCTGCTGACTTGGGAGCCGACGGGTTATTGGTTAACCCCCCCTTCTACTTCCCGATGACCCAAGACGAGGTGGTCGGGTACTTCGCTGACCTGGTCCGCGCCGCGCCGTTACCCGTGTTGCTCTACAACATACCTTCGACGACGAAAGTGGCGGTCCAGGCGGCCACCATTCCGCGGCTGCGGGACGTCGGTGTTCAGGGTACCAAGGATAGCTCTGGCAGCCCGGCCAACACGCTGTCCTACCTCGCTGCACTTGGCCCCGACCCCGACTTCCGCGTTGTGGTGGGTGGGGACACCTGTTTTCTGCATCTGCTCGACGCGGGTGTCTGCGCCACGACCGGTTTGTTGAGCAACATTGCTCCGCAGTTGCCCGTGCGCATCTACGACGCTTGGCGGGCCGGTGATTACCAAGCCGGTTTTGCCGCCCAGCGGCGCGCCAATGCCCTGTCTGCGGCCTTCTTTCCCCTCCACGAGTTCTTGCCGGCGGCGGGCAAAGGGGTACTCAGCCGACTCGGCCTGATGGAGAAGTGGGTGGCGCCCCCCAAAACGACCATGACAGATGCTGAGGCCGCCAGTGCCTTCGAGGCGGTGCGCGAGTTCCTACCGGAGTTTGAGTAAAAACGCATCCACGCGACGTGGCAAGAACTCTCAGGGCATTCGGCGAAACAGCCCAACGGCGGCGCTCCGCCGTGCTCTGGTGATACCAGACATCACTCTTCGTGGTTGCTGCTTCCTGCGATCGACCGTTTCCAGCAGGGTGACAAACCGCCGCGCGCGGGGCGATCATGACTCACACGTTCCCGTAGCCGTCCTACGAAAAGAGCCCCGCCAGTGGGCGTCCGACGGAAAGCTGATGGCGTTTGTCGCGGGTCGGCACGGTCTGCCGGGAATCGATTCCCAGCGAGTCAAAAACGGTCGCCGTAATATCCGCCGGAGAGACGGGATCGTCGCTGACGAACTCGGCGTAGCGGTCTGTCGCCCCGTAGATGCTCCCTCCACGAATGCCNGCGCCGGCCATCAGGACGGTGTACGCATAAGGCCAGTGTTCGCGGCCNGGAGTCGAGAACAGCTTGCTGATCCTGGGNCTGCGACCGAATTCGCCCATCCACACGACCAAGGTGGTCTCGAGCAACCCACGCTGGTTCAGATCTGCCAGCAGCGTGGCCAGCGTGCGGTCGGCTCGAGGGATCAAGCTGTCCTTGATTAACGGAAAGTGATTGCGGTGCGTGTCCCAGGGATTGTTGACCAACATCGGTTTCCAGTCGCCACCCCAGTCCTGTATTTCTTTGCCCCAATAGACGGTGACGAACCGGGCGCCGGCCTCGATCAACCGCCGCGCCAGCAGTGTTGACTGGCCATGGCGATCGCGCCCGTACGCATCGCGCAAAGCGGGCGGCTCGCGTTCTAGGTCAAAGGCGTGTTGAATCGAAGGGCGCTGCAAGATCCGCAGAACTTGTTGCTGATCCGCGTCAAATTCTGTCGCAGCGGTGACACTGTTGAGCAGCGACTGGTTCTGCAGCTGGCCGAGCAGTTCACTGCGGTCGCGCAGACGGTTCCGTGTGACTTGTTCAACGCGTGCCAGGTCGGGCGGGGTGACGTCGCCGGAACGCGTGACATGTACCGGAAACGGATTCCACCTCGCGCCCAGGACACCCGCGTGCTGACCGGGTAAGATGCGGGCGTCGATCCGCATCGGTTCCGGAATTTGGATCGCGCTGGGCATGGCGACCGTCGCCGGATCCACCCGATTGAACGCGCTAGCCATATGCGGCAGATCGGTGTCTTCGACTTTCAAGCCGCCGGCTTTGATGTTGTGGCGATAACCGGTCAACACCCGATAGACCGCCTGATCGTGGGGCATCTCTTCATGCCGCACGGACCGAATCTGTGCCACGTGGTGTAGCTGCTGCGCGAGCATTGGTAGGTGTTCACCAACCGAAACACCGGGCACCGATGAACCAATGGGCCGCACGGGGCCGCGGATTTCGGCGGGCGCATGGGGCTTCAAATCGAACATATCGATATGGCTCGGCCCGCCATCCATATAGA
>PADE01000042.1 GCA_002702965.1 Planctomycetaceae bacterium | reverse complement strand
CGTTGTAGTTGTCGAACACTCGGCGGGTTTCCCAGAACAGCTCCGCCTGTTCGAACAGGTGCCGCTCGTATTCTGGAACAGCGACACGCGCGCCGGCATCCCGTGCTCTCGGCGTCCCGGCGCACTGGTCGCGGTGATGATGGGTGTGTAGCACCCACTCCACCTGTTTCACTCCCAGCTCCTGGAGCGCGTCGAAAACACCGCCCGACCCGGAATCGATCAACAACGCGTGCTCACCCTCCACCAGGACGTAAACCTGGCAGGTGTCGGTAAATCGGTAGAGATGATCAGACAATTGGACCAGTGACGATGTCATGATGTGCTCCCCACGGGAAGACGGTAATCGAGGGTTAAGAACAAGAGACCATTGTCCCGCTCGGAAAATCACCCGACCAGTGGGGGCGATGCCGTGGTTGCGATGTGTCCGTGGGACGCTACGAACGAGTCCGCGAAGCGATGGTTACCCGTAGTCTAAGCGTGATCCGAGCCGGTGGCCTGCGGGCGCTCACTCTGATCCTCGCCCACACACACGTCCGCTCGCGTGAGTCGACCGTCGTGTAACGCCGAAGCGACGAGCGCATAGTCACATCCAGTTGCCGCTAGTCTCTGTAGGTCTGCCCGGTCGCGTACCCCACCGCCTGAAATCAGTGACAGTTCCGGCCACCGGCGGCGGACTTCCTCACAGATCGCCAGCGACTGGTTGCCACCGTCCATTCCGACGTCGGCGAGATCCAACACGATCAGCTGCCGAAACCCCGCAGAGACGGCCCGTTCCGCGATTTCCAAGGGAGATGCGAGATCCCATGTAGCGCGTGCCAACGGTCTACCTTTTTTCAGGTCGAGGCTGAAAATCACTCGCTCTGAACCCAAAGTCGTCGCGATCTCCTCCAGCAATGAGGAGTGAGAAAGCGACTCAAGCGCGACAATCACACGGAACAACGGAGAGCCAGCATGTTGCCAAGCATGGACCTGTTGCGCGCGTTCCAGGGAGTCGATTCCGGCGTCGAGCAGCACGCGGCCACCGGCCCGCACGACTTCACCGAGAGACCGTTCGTCAACCGCTTCACCAGTGATGGCATCCAAATCGGCGACGTAGAGTTCGCGCAATCCGAAAGCCCGAATAAACCCACGGGCAACATCAAATGGCAGCGCTGTCCGGCACAGTCGACTGCGGATTGGTTGGTACCGGGACCGCGCACCGCCGACTCCGCGGACAACGCGACCCCGCTTCAAGTCGATTACAGGTATCACCTTCACACGCGCCAGTGTAGCCCGCCCCGATTGGGGCCACAACGTGAGGCGACCCACGAACGCCGCTTACTTCGCAATGCGTCGCAGCGGACGGGCTGCAGGATCTCTCTTGGTTTTCCTTCCTCGCCGTTGTTCATTTCGAAACCGACTCATGCGCGTTTTAAGTTGTGAATCCAGTTCGCGCGTGATAGCAAGTCGCCGGGGCCCGAGTTTCTCCAGGTCAACCGCCAGCCGCGAGAGCGTAAGAGAAAGTGCCTGCTGGTCACCCTGGCGCTGGTAGAGATTCGCCATTCCGACCAGACCCAGCGCTCTCTGTTCGATAAAGTCCTCGCCCACATCCGCCAACTCCCCGTACAGCGTGAGCGCTTTCTCGCGGAGGCCTCGATCGAGAAAAATCCGAGCAAGCTCTGCCTTCGCCTTGAATACGTATTGTCGATTTTCAGCCTGCTGCTCCAAGCCGAAATAGTCAACCACTGCTTGCCACGAGGGCTGCGAGGGCTCCAAAATCGCGTGCAGATACTGTAATCGCGCCGACTCTTTCTTCTCCACACGAGCCAAGGTGCTGACCGGCACGTCCAACAGCGGTGCGGGAACGCTGACATAGGCCCAAATCGCGCCGGCAGCAACTCCACACAGNGTACTCAGTGCAATGACCCACCCGGTGCGACGTGTCGTTAGGCGTTGTCCCTCCGCTTTCATCAACCCATCGAGGCGCCGTGTCGGCCCGAGGTGGGAATTCTCGAGTGTCAGATGCTCAGCATCTTCGCCGTCTGCGAACTGCCATTCCCCGTGATAGTCCTGCGGCATCGCGCTGTGCAAGGCTTGCTGTAGCTCCGCCGCCGAGTCGTATCGCTCGGCGGGCTCCTTGCTGAGGAGCTTATGAACCACGCAACACAAACCGATGGATACGTCATCACGTATTTGCTCCAACCGTTCGGCTTGCGTCCCGAGGTGCTGAACGGCCACATTCAGTGCTGTTTCGCCTCGAAAGGGCGGTTGCCCCACCAACATCTCGTAGGCCGTGACACCGAGTGAATAGAGATCGCTACGAGGATCGACATCGCGTCCTTCAATCTGCTCCGGACTCATATAGAGGGGTGTCCCCATCGTCGATCCCTGCTGGGTCAAGCGCAGGTCTTCCGTCGCTCCACCAGCTGCCAACCTCGCCAGCCCAAAATCCGCGACCTTCGCCTCGCCACGCTTCGACAACAAAATGTTCTCGGGCTTGATATCACGGTGAATTACCTGCTGTTGACTCGCGCAATGCAGCGCGGCCGCTACCTGACGGATGACTGCCACAACTCGGCTCGGCTCACACATTCGGTGCGTGGACATCCACTGCCGCAGCGTCCCCCCTGCGACGTACTCTTGGGCGATAAAGTGACGCCCTTGGAGAAAGCCGACTTCGTAGATCTGCACGATATTGGCATGGACCAGCGATGCCGCAGCGCGCGCCTCCTGCTGGAATCGGCGAACATAGTTTCCATCTCGCGAGAGTGTGGACTTTAGGACTTTGAAAGCGACGCGCCGGTCCAGAGAGATCTGTTGAGCGAGGTAAACTTCCGCCATCCCGCCGCGACCCAATCGACGCAACAAACGGTAGTCGCCAAGCTGTCGGCCAGACAACTCGACGGCCCGGTCCGGGTCCTGTCCTTGCGAGGCGTCGTCCATCGATGCTCCAGGAGCTACTCAGCGCGGCTCGCAAAACGCTGCAAACTGACGGAATCACGACTTTTTACGGAGACCGGAGAAAACAGCGACCGACCTTAGCCGCCACGGTGCCAATATCAAAATATCCAACCGAAACCCGCCCCACATGTGTGAGCAGGTCATACGCTCGCCAACGATCCCAACCGAATCCTTGTTCCATCCATAAAATCAACTCGGCGTAGGCCTCTGCGATCGCTCTTTCCATCGGCCGACCGGTTGCGACCGCCATGATCTCCTCGGGCGATTCGATCCGGGGGCCGGGAATCGTCTCTCGCCGGAGTTCGACCTGAATCGTCGTGTGCGAGGGCATCTCCAGACCACTGGCCGACAACTCTCCGTGTCCCATCGCCGCGTGGGCGTCTCCCAAATAGAGATAGGCCCCCTCCACAAACACCGGAAGGAACACGGTGTTCCCCGGACAGGTTTCGATAAGATCCATGTTGCCCCCATGCGCACCCGCTGGTCCCGTCGTCGGGACCCCCGCGCGGGGCGCTGTTCCGACACACCCCAACATCGGCCGATAGGGAATCCGGATGCGGTCGCTCCATTCAATCTGACCGTCGCGAATCGGACAGACATGCGTCCCGTGAGGGCACTCGTTTCCCAGCCACTGCGCCAACTGTTTGGGATCGCTGGTCCGCGTGGCACACTGTCCCAACGACGGCTCGATGCTCTCGATTCGTACCGCCAGACTATCACCAGGCTGCGCATCTTCGACCCAAATGGGGCCGGTCTGAGGGTTGCCTTCGGGACACTTCTGCTTATCACGGCGATCGGAGTCGCTTCGAATCTGACCGGAAAACGCATCTTCGGTTTCGATCACCACTGTTTCCCCTGAGTCGATTCGCAATCTCGGTTCACAATGGCGGCTGAATTCGTAATAGAGTGGCCCGAGTGGGAGTCTTTTCATGCGACCGAAACAGGGTGTGAGAAGAGGTTGGCTACGATCGACAGGGATGAATCAACTCAATGTACCACATAGAATGCAAATGCGCCGCGCGGCGCAAACGACTAGATCGCGGCGTAACAGGCGTGCTGGGTTCCACCTTGCAGATGAAGGTCGACCCCGGTTTTCGCTCGCGCCGTTTCTTGATTTTACCTCCCTTCGAAACGAAACCGGAAAAGACATGACCACCAAGACGTTTGATATTCTCCTTCGACGGGGAGAGGTAATCGATCCCTCACAAGCACTACACGGACCACGAGATGTGGGCATCCGAGATGGTAAGATCGCGGAGATCGCCGAGCAGCTCGACGCCGCTGACGCTGCACACGTCGTCGATGCCAAAGGACAGTACGTCGTCCCCGGTCTGATCGATCTGCACGTCCACGTCTACCGCGATCACTGCCCCTTGTCCCTGGACGCTGACGAACTCAGTCCGGCCGGTGGCGTCACGACGATGCTCGATGCTGGAAGCGCTGGACCATTGAACTTCGGTGGTTTTCGGCGAGACATCGTTGAACGCCAACAGACGCAGGTACTGGCTTTGGTCAACCTGTCGTGCATCGGATTGATCGCGTATCAGTTCGGTGAGTTGATGGATCCGCGTTACGCGGACCGCGCGGGAGTGGTGCGCACCATCGCCGAACACCCGGACGTTGCGGTGGGCGTGAAGATTCGTGCCAGTCGGCACATCATCGGTGAGGGGGAACAGGGCTGGTCCCATTTCAAGAGTGCGGTCGCCGCCGCACGCGAATCCGGAACCTGGCTCATGGTGCATATCGGTGAAAGCCCAATGTCGATACCCGAAATGTTAGAGCATCTCGAGGAAGGTGATTGCATCACGCATTGTTTCAAAGGGGGTAGCCAGACGATCCTTGACGCGGAGGGACGTCTACACCCATCCGTTCGCGAAGCGGCGGCGCGCGGAGTAATCTTCGACGTCGGACATGGGGCGGGTAGCTTTCAATGGGAGATGGTACAGTCTGCGCTCGACCAAGGTTTCGAACCAACAACCATCAGTACAGACTTGCATGCGCTCAACCTGCACGGTCCGGTCTACGACATGCCAACGACGATGTCTAAATTTCTGGCACTCGGTGTTCCACTCAAACGTGTGATCGAGATGGCGACATCTCGACCGGCGCGGGTACTCGGCCGCGATGCTGAGCTAGGTACCCTACGGGTGGGATCGGTTGCGGACGTCGCGGTGTTGGAAAAGACAAGTGGGAAGTTTCTTCTGACGGACAGTTACGGGACTCGCCGGGTGGGAGAGACCCTGCTCGTTGCCGCGGCGACGATTCGGCGCGGCGTGCTGGTGGCCGGTGGCGGTGGGACCCGAATGCGCCATCTGGCGGAATAACCGGGGACGGGACTGCCCTGCAACGCCGGCTTGGAATATGATGCAAACTGAGTCATCGAGTTGCCAGGGCCGGGCTACCCGCCGTTTCGCAATCTCGGCGAGCGCATCACGCGTCAATCCGACCAGACCGCAAGATCCCTGCTGGTACCGTCACCGCTGCAATTCTCGCGGATCCCCTACCTCCACCGATTGTGCGGAACTACGTCGCAACGCCCCTTTTTCCGAATGCCGCGCAATCACCGCTTTATCCGAGGTCTTGGCAGAGTACGATAATAGGGTCGTCGAATGACCGAAGAACGCGTGTTCATGATGGGCGAATTTGCCGCCCGATTCCCAACCGACCGCCGTTACGGTCGCAACCACATGTGGGCCCGCCAGGGCGACCGGCGGTGGCGTTTTGGGTTCACCGCTTACGCGGTGAGACTATTGCAGGATGTCTATTTCCTGGATTGGAGTGTGATCCCCGGAACCGCGGTTGAAGAACGCGATGAAATCGGATCCATCGAAAGCAAGAAAGCGGAAAGTGACTTATACGCGCCGCTCAGCGGCGAGCTGATCTGTCTCAACGAACAACTCCTACAAGATCCATCCACCATCAATGTCGACAAGTACGGCGCAGGCTGGTTGTTCGAGATGGTGGGTCCGGGAGATAATCTGTTGACGGTCGACGAATACCTCGAACACCTGGAAGCGGTTTGGGAAGTAACGCAACGGACGATCAAAGGACAACTCAATCAGTGAGTTCGCGGCAGCGAACGTTCCGTCGGGCGCGATCCCGATTTCTCTCCGACCGGGTGTCCCACCTATTACGGTCCCTCGTACCACAGGCCAACAAACGATGGCAAAACGGATCACAGTAGTCGTCTCACAGGGCCAGAGCCAAAATCCGACCAAGCGTCAACTGGAAGAGGACGTCGTAACGGCTCTCGTCCTAGAACCCGGTATCGACGCGATCGTGATCCCCCACCTCTACGATCTCCGTTCCGACGCCACCGGGATGTTGGCGCTGCAGGGAGTGCGCGGCAACTTGGTCGTCCTTTCATGGTTGTACGAACGCGCCGCCCGCTGGATTCTCGATCGGAACGAGGTGCGTGGCCTGGAAGGTAAGTCGCTCATCCAATCCGAAGACGACGAAGACGAGGAAGAGGGACCAGAAGACGCAACGCTCGGTGAAGAATCAGAACACGTTGCTGACACGCGAACTGTCCCTCCAAGACATATCTACTGTGTGGACCTGCGATGTGAGGCCTCTGCCACCGCGTACGTCGAAGAGGTCAAGCGGATTGCGGCCGAAAACAGTGCCGACGTCGTCGAGCTGATGGACTGGGTTTCAGGGAACCCTACCTCGGAACAACTGGACCGTTATCTCCATCCCCAAAACGCCACGCCCCCCATCGCCCCAGCGTCAACCGCCGCCATCGGAGACCCTGCATCCTCGCCCGACCCCACCGCGGACGCCACGCGGCACCTGGCGGAACCGGCCAATCGCCGGTGGTATCCTGTGATCGACTTCAGTCGCTGCACCAACTGTATGGAATGCATCGACTTTTGCTTGTTTGGTGTCTACGGAGTGGATCAGCTGGATACGATTCTGGTCGAACAACCGGACAACTGCCGAAAAGGCTGTCCCGCTTGCAGTCGGGTCTGTCCGGAAAATGCCATCATCTTCCCGCAACACAAAACCCCTGCGATCGCCGGCGCTCAGATCGAGGCAGGGTCACTAAAAATCGATCTTTCCAAGCTGTTCGGCGCACCAGAATCGTCAGAATCGGCCGAAGAAGCAGCCGTTCGGGAACGCGACGAACAACTGGTGCTCGTCGGTCGGGAACGCGTCGGAGATGACGGCGTTCTGGGAAAGCGACAAAACGCCACGGCTTCCGCACCCAACGATCACTTGGATGATCTGCTCGATGAACTGGATGAACTCGATTTGTAGTTGTATCGTATCGATGTAAGCCACTCGGCCCCTGTTTCGACTCCGGCGTCGCACCCGTTTATGATGTTCCACCGGCGCCTCGAAGTGACGGAGTGTTACACAATAACCCCACACCCGCGCACAGCCACTCTCCCACCTCCATCATCCGATTAATACGGTGGGGCGTTCATCTGGATGGAATAGGAATGCGCGGAATCAAGAACCGTCCTCCGCTGTCCTCACCACGAGCCTCGCTCGTCCCGTGTCGTAACCGGGCGGATTTCCGACGACGGTTCCAACCGCACCCACGGCGTTCATTCCGCCCCATGTTGACATGACCACCGACCTCATTCTCGGGACTGCCGGTCACATTGACCACGGGAAAACCTCGCTGATCAATGCTCTGACCGGGATCGATACCGATCGACTCCCCGAAGAGAAACGACGTGGCATTACCATCGAGCTCGGTTTCGCGGAACTCACCCTGGGCGATTTTCGTCTGGGCATCGTCGACGTGCCTGGACACGAACGCTTTGTCCGCAACATGCTCGCGGGTGCGACCGGGATGGATCTGGCGATGCTCGTGGTCGCCGCAGACGACTCGATCAAACAGCAAACTCGGGAACATCTGGAGATTCTCCGCCTGCTCAATCTTGCCGCTGGCGTGATCGCACTCACTAAATGTGACCTCGTTGATCCCGAATGGCTAGAACTCGTGGAAGAAGAAGTACGTGAGTTAGTCGCCGGAAGTTTTCTCGAATCAGCCGCGATCGTGCGCACCAGCAGCACACAGCAGACAGGACTCGATACGTTGCGCGACGCCATTAGCGCCGCCGCCCAGGAGGCCGCCAGTCTAGAACGTGTGCAACATACCCAATCCCCGTTTCGTATGGCCATCGACCGCTGTTTTACGCTCCGGGGACACGGGACCGTGGTCACCGGGAGCGCCGGGAGTGGAACTGTCACGGTTGGTGATGAACTCGAGCTACAACCGAGTGGAACGTCGGTCCGGGTCCGCCGCCTGCACAACCATGACCGGGAAGCCGACACGGCGCATCGCGGTCAGCGGGTCGCAATTAATCTCGCGGGTGTCCACCACGATGAAATCGATCGTGGCCAGGAACTCGCCGCACGGGACTATCTGCGCGCCGGGAACCTGCTGACCGTGTGGGTGTTGTACCTCGACTCCACCCGTCGCCCACTTAAGCACCGGTCAAGAATACGCCTNCACCTAGGCACGGCAGAGATCCTGGCCTCGCTGGTACTCCTGGAAGAGGACTCGCTGGCCCCGGGTGGATCCTGCTTCGCACAGTTGTTCCTGCACCAAACCGTCGCGACGACTTGGAATCAGCCCTTTGTCTTGCGGAGTGAATCACCCACGCTCACCATCGGCGGGGGTCAGGTGCTGGTTCCCACCGCCTCGCGACTGCGCAGCTTTTCCGCAGACGACCATCTCATGCTGACATCGCTGCGTTCGAATCAGGCGCTGAAAAGGGCATCTGCCGCGAGTTACTTTTCGGGTTTGCGGTCGGTCGAACCCCAAGATCTGGCAAGACTGGCGGGCGTTCACCGATTTGCCGAAGTGCATCAACAGCTGCTCGAGCGCGGGGACCTGGTGACGATCAAGATCTCACCAACGCGAACCGCGCACCTGCATCAAAAAGTCCTCGAACATCTCTGTCAGCGATTCGAAGCTGCCTTGAGCACCCTGCACCAGCAGTATCCCCTGCGCAGCTCCCTCGACCGAACTCCATTTGTGCGGGGATTCGAGTANCTTGGAGAGAGCGCGATCATCGAAGCCGTNCTCGCGTCGCTGCACCGCTCGGGCCGGATTCGCCTGTCAGAAAAATCCGTTGCGTTGGTCGGCTGTGGCCCGAGCTTGTCTCAAAACGAACGCAAACTACTGACCCAGTTGATCTCCCAATACCGCGCCGCAGGTGTGGCGAGTCCCACGGTCAAGGAGTGCCAACAAGGGGCTACCAAGAATCAAGAATCGGTCCCCCAACTGATCGCCCTGGCGGCAACCGACGGCGACCTCGTCGAGATTGCAAAAGGTTATTTCCTGCACACCGATGTATTACAGCAGGTTCGTCAGACATTGCAGACCCACATCGACCACAGCAACGGTGTTACGATGAGCCAAATACGTGAGTTACTCGACACGACCCGCAAATTTGCGATTCCACTTTGCGAGTACTTCGACCGCATTGGATTTACCCGGCGAGAGGGAGACCTGAGATATCTTGTCGATCGATAACACCGGAGCCACTGCCGTGTTCCCGCCTCGGACACTGCGGCTTGCACTCGCATCTACTCCAACGCTCGCTCGAGAACCCGTCGATCGGGTTCCCGCTGACCCCCACAGACCGGGAGCGTTTCACCCCCTGCTGACCCGCCTGTTCTCCGGCCCACCCATTTTTCGCGTGGAGCAAAAACCGTAGATGTCCAAGCCACTTCGCAACATCCCGTCGGTTCACGAATTGCTCGAAAGTCCACCTCTTCAGACCCTGATCGAACGCGCCAATCGCAATGTCGTCGTAAGCGGCGTCCGGACTTTTCTCGACAATTTGCGCCGCGAGATGCAAACCGCATCTGAACTGCCCCTGCCGGGCCGGGCAGAACTCGCCGAGCGCATCGTTCACTGGATTCAAGAAGACGAGACTCCGACGCTGCGACCGGTTGTCAACGCCACCGGCATCCTGCTGCATACGGGCCTCGGACGGGCACCGCTCGCTCCCGAAGCGGTCAACGCTGTGGAGCAGGTATCGCGCGGCTATGCCAGTCTCGAAGTGGACCTAAAAACAGGGCAGCGGTCCCAGCGGGTGACCGCCATCGACAAACTTCTGCGCCAGTTGACCGGTGCGGAAGCGGCGGTCGCGGTCAACAATAATGCGGGGGCCACCCTGCTCACATTGGCCGCACTGGCCGCCGGTAAAGAGGTCATTGTGGCCCGCGGTGAATTGGTGGAAATCGGCGGCAGCTTTCGACTCCCCGAGGTGATGTCCCAGAGTGGCGCGGTGCTTCGAGAGGTGGGGGCAACCAACAAGACTCGGATCGGCGATTACCGAGACGCGATCTCCGAGAACACCGCGGCGCTGATGAAAGTCCACCCCAGCAACTACGTTGTCACAGGGTTCACCGAAGAGGCCAGCCTGGAAGATCTAATCGCACTGGGGCATAAACGCCACATTCCGGTTATTCATGATATTGGCTCCGGAGCGCTCACCGATTTTTCACANTTCGGCGTCGAAGGAGAGCCGCTGGCGACCGATAGCCTACGCCAAGGTGCCGACGTTGTACTTTTCAGTGGGGACAAGCTCTTGGGCGGGCCACAGTGTGGCATCATCTGTGGCTCCAAAGACGTCCTGGAGCGCATCGCCTGTCACCCCCTCATGCGGGCGCTGCGAGTCGACAAGATGACCCTGGCGGCTCTCGCAGCAACGTTGCGGCTGTACCGAGATCCACAGGCGGCACTCCACTCGATCCCTCTTTTACGTCTGCTCAACACACCCCTGGCAAATCTCCAACAGCGCGCCGACCGGCTCTGTGCACAGTTCGCTGCACTCCCTTCGATTGCGATGGCGACCCCACTGCAAGACGTCACGTTTCTGGGTGGTGGTTCGCTTCCCAATCAAAAGGTCGCGACCGTCTGTGTGGCGCTGACTCCGCAGTCTGGCCACGTCGACCAGACAACCGCTGCACTGCGATCCGGTGATCCGTCTGTGTTTGCTCGTGTACGCAACGAGCAGATCCTCTTCGATCTTCGCACCGTATCTCCGCACGAAGATAGCGCTCTCTTGGAGGC
Source organism: Planctomycetaceae bacterium (assembly GCA_002702965.1). Classification (GTDB taxonomy): domain Bacteria; phylum Planctomycetota; class Planctomycetia; order Pirellulales; family Pirellulaceae; genus UBA9264. The sequence continues at coordinate 18,849 of PADE01000042.1, read as the reverse complement.
CGTCGAACGGCTCTCTCCCGCCTGACTTGCTGCGAACCTTACCGCGACCAGAAAAGGGCACTGTCGCCGCCCGCACCGGTTACCCTATCGCTACAAGCCGTACATCGACCCGCGGCGACGCCCGCTTCACCGCAGTTGGGTGCCGTTCCTCGTCAAGCCGCGACAGATTGGCTAAACTGGAGGCGGCGTCTCAACCTCTGCTCGGTGTGGATTTCGGTGTTGCTCCATGGTTGCTTTACTCGCTCGCCGCAGGTTCTCGATCGTCGGATGCTGGCTGGTCGTGGGCATCGTAGCCTCAGCGAACGGTCAATCCGCAACGACGATGCAGAGCATCGACCCCTGGGGAAAATTCAGCCCCGGAACACGAAAACGCGTTCGCTTAGTGGTGCAAAAACTCGATTCGCAGGGCAGAGTCGTGTCCACGACCACTCGAGAAACTCAGTCCTTTCTCGAGGAGGTGACAAAAAACGGCTATCGTTTGCGCGTTGAAACCACCACCAATGTCGCCGGGAAACGGATTGCCACCGTGCCACAAATCGTCCGGCGCGGGTACCAAGGTGAAGTCAATGGCGAAACCAGTAAGGTCAAAGCCACCGGCGAAACCAAGGTTATCATCAGCGGTGTGTCGATCCCCTGTCGCGTTCGAGACATTACCATCCAGGGGACCGACTCGATTCGTGTCAGTCATGTGCATTTCTCGGCCAAACGGTTTCCTCATGTGATCCATCGCGTCACAAAATCGCCTGCCGGTGGGTCGATCACAACGGTCATTCGCGCTGACACAATTGCCCTCGACATGCCGTTGCACCTGCTCGGCGCCGAGAAAACTGCGGCGCACATTCTGACAACACAGCGCTCACCGCTGCGAATCATCAGCACTCTGGAAGTGCATTGTGCAGACGTTCCCGGTTCCCTGGTGTCTTTGACTTCCACGACGCGCGACAATTCCGGCAAGGTGACAGAACGCAGCCAACTCGACCTCGTCAGTTATCGCGTTGTGATAGGCAACGGCCGGCAGCCAGCCAGTCGTCCTCGTCTACGATTGTTCCAACGGCCGATAAACCGCTGAGGCTCATGCTACCTGGTGACACAGTCCGATCCGAAATCTCTACACGCTGGGTCTCATCACAGAAGGACTCCTGACTATGACTACTCGTCTGCGTACCGTTCTGCTGGCCACGCTACTGGCCACGCTGGCTGAAATCGGTGCGGCTGAGGATATCCTGCGAGTAGGGATTATTGGCCTGGACACGTCGCATGTGATCGCATTTACCAAGGCAATGAATGACCCCCAAGCGACCGGGCACTTGGGACGTTGCCGTGTGGTTGCCGCCTACCCGAAAGGAAGCCCCGACATCGAATCCAGCGTGGTGCGAGTGCCGATGTACACCCGCCAAATGAAAGAGATGGGAGTCACCATCGTTGCGTCGATCGATGCTTTGCTCTCACAGGTCGATGCCGTGCTACTTGAAACAAACGATGGTCGCCCTCATCTCGAACAAGCGATGCCGTGNTTTCGAGCCGGTAAGCCGGTTTTCATTGACAAGCCAATCGCCGGTTCACTGGCCGACGCGGTGGCCCTTTTCAATGCCGCGAAACAACACGACGCCCCCATGTTCTCCTCTTCGTCCCTGCGTTACGGGAAAAACAGCCAAGCTGCCCGTGACGGCGCGCTCGGCAAAATCAAACGGTGCCAGACGCACAGCCCTGCAACGATTGAGAAAACTCACCCGGATCTCTTCTGGTACGGGATTCATGGGGTCGAATCACTCTTCACCGTGCTGGGACCGGATTGTATTTCCGCCCGACGGGCGAAGACCGCAGACGGCAAGATCGAAGTGACCGGTCGATGGAAAAACGGTGCCATCGGCGTGTTCCGTGAGGGCCAGGGATACGGAGGGGCGGCAGAGGGATCCAAGGGCAAGGGCCCAGTCGGTGCCTACGATGGTTACAAGCCACTGGTCGTTGAAATCGCACGATTTTTCTGCACTCGCGAGATTCCTGTCGACCGCGCCGAGACGCTCGCGATCTACGCGTTTATGGAAGCGGCCGATGAAAGTAAGCGTCAAGGCGGTGCAGAGGTGACCCTCGAGGCGGTACTCACAAAGGCGCGGCGCAAATGATCTCACTGAAGACAGTCCGATCGGGAACGCGTTTGCCGTTTCGAGTTGGCCTCTTCGGCTCAACAGGCAGCGGCGAAGCGAGGTAGACCGCGCGGGCGCCCGTCCACCATAACCATAGCGCTTACCCGGTCAACCACGGTAAGAGGTAGCCGTTCCGCCGCTCTCAGCTGCTGCGCGCTCACCCAGCAATTCACGCATCGCACCGCCGTTGTCCTTGAACCAGTCAAACAGGATGCTGACATCGGTTCCGATACAAAAGTGCTTGACTCCCCATTCGAGGTATTTCTGAGCCTGATCGGGCCGCGTAATCTCCGCTCGCGGCGCCACGCCCATCTTCAACGCGGTGTCGATCACGTGCCGTTCCGCTTCTTTCACGCGGGGATGGTCCCACTGACCGGTTAATCCTAGACTCATCGAGTAATCCGCCGGCCCGAATTGAACCATATCGACTCCCGTCACCGAAAGTAGGTCCTCCAGGTTCTCGACCGCCGACTCTTTTTCGATCATGATCGCCACCACCGCTTCATCGAGCGCTTGGACAAACTCCGGCGACCCACCTTCCATCACGAACCGAACATCGCGCCGCATTCCAACCCCATGCAATCCGCCTGACGTTGGACATTCGGCGCGCACCGCCCGCACGCATTCTTCAACATCCTCCACGGTCCGCGGGTCGGCGAACAAAACGTTTTGAATCCCCGAGCCGATCGCTCGTACCGCAAGATAGGTGCGCGGTTCCTGTTCGATTTTCATCATCGCCGACATGTGGCCAAAGAGATCGACCGCGCGACCGAGATTCTCAAGGGCGTACAGATCATAGGGTGCGTATTCCGCCACGAATTCGACGTAGTCGAACTTCTGGCTATGGCCAACGAGTTCGGTGATCGACGGCCATGAGGAGTGAATATGGGTTCCCAGGCTCGGTTGATCCGCATCCAACAACTTGCGCAAACGGTTTTCTCGCATGTTCAGATATCCCCCCTACTCATGAAGAGAACGTAAATCCGGGCCGGGTCGCAGANAGTTTACTCGCGCTGTNNCGCGAACGCTACTCGGCGCCGAGCACGAGAAGGACCTCCACGGCGAATCTCGGAGGGCGCGCACACCCGTCCCCCGGCGGGATACTTCTGGAACCGCCGATGGTGATACCGGGAACACCACGGGACGCCGCACTCGCGAAGGGTTGCGGTTGACCNTNGCGCAACTAGGGACGGCCGTGGATCATCACATGGCCGGGGTCATTGGCATCCAGCCAACTGAGGTGCCGCGGTGCGACCCCCGCCACCGCAATCTGGGACACGCGTGACACTTCGCCCTGTGCCAACACCGCCATTTCGCGTTCACCTCGCAATTGGTGTACCACCGCAAGGTTGTGCCAGGTTGCGGCGTGTGGCGCATTCACCGCGCTCTGCCTGAACACAACCAAAGCCTGTTCCCAGGCGCCCGATCGGGCGAGCACCACACCCAGTTCGTTGCCGGATCGGGGATGTTTGGGATTCACCCGCAGCGCGGCGCTGAAGAAGACCTTGGCGAATTGACTCATCAACGAGTCGGGAATCTGTTCGCGGGTTGCGCGCGCCGCGTACACCTGTCCGAGACCATGCAGCGCATCGGCAGCCAGCGGCTCGTGACCGCAGGCCGTCGCCAGTTGGCCGCTGGCGAATGCCGCGTAACGGACGATTGCCGCGTGGGAAGAAAGCCCCACTTCGCGATCCCCTTTGAGCACCGGAGACTGGTGCGTCACCGCCATCGCGTAGGGGTCGAGTTCGATCACCGAAGCAGGCGCGTAAAAGTCGCGGACTTCACGCAGCGCGGTGAAACTGGCCGCCAGCGACTTGGTGGCCAGTGGCGCGACCTGCGCGTGCACTCTGGCCGCCGCCAGCTCCCGTAGCGCCGCCAAGTAGCTGGTCCGCGCGGCATCGCTCGCGCTCCGTGCCGCGTGTCGCCTCCCGGCTACGATGTGTTGACGTACGCGGATCCCCGCGACGGTCGGTTGGTTCACGCTGCGACCGGCAGATCGCCGATCGGCGGTCCGTACACGCGTCGTCGGCAACCGCCGCAGGGCCTGTCGGAGATCGCGCGCTTCAGCGCCATAATGAGTCTGTGCCTCGACAAACGGCGAGCACAAGACCCACAACGCCAACATCGCCACAGGACGGGAAAAGGGTCGGTTCATGGGGGTCAATCGGAATGGGGCGCCTACGCTACACAGGGGTCTCCTCTTGAAAAATCGTCTTCAGGGGGCTCCCACATCAACGATTCGGGAAGTCCGAGAAGCGGGTAGGCCGGCGCGTCTGCGAACTTCGCTACAATCGTTACAGTTTCCGGAATCGCTACGTTTTGCCTGCGGCCCCGTGGATCGCCTGGCCGGGACGCCCAGCGGGGCCACCGAGCATCCGATCGCACGGTGGCCCGGGACGGATCGCCCCTTTTCCCACACCGCAGCGGCGGCTCCTCCTGGCAACGCGGTGATCGCTTCGCCTCGAGTTACCGGACGGGCCAAGGCACGCCCCGCAGGTCGAAACGCGTCGACGGCGGCGGCCCGTGCTGTGGCTGCTTCTGTTCCGCGCAGCTTTTTGTGTAGGCTATCTTGCCATCCCGATTTCGGTCGGCCAGAATNAACGCCNTACAAGGTTTCGAGTGAACGACTCGAACGTGGTTCTGTTNCTGGAGTAGCGTCGTGATGCGAACGAGTTTGACGATTGCGGTGCTCGTGCTTGCGGCTCATGCGCGGCTGACCCCAGCGCAGGAGGCTTTCAATTTGAAACTGCCTCTAGGTCTCAAGTCGATGAAGATCCCNGCAGACAACCCTTTGACTCAAGCCAAGATCGACCTAGGAAAACAGCTCTATTTCGATAAACGGCTGTCGGTCGATGACACGGTCGCCTGCGCAAGTTGCCACGATCCCAAGAAGGGTTGGTCCAACGGCGCTGCGTTCGCCACGGGAGTTCGTAACCAGGTCGGTGGAAGAGGTGCGCCGTCGATCATCAATGCTGGGTACCAGACGCGAGCGACGTTCTGGGACGGCCGCGCGGGCCAAACGAAACGACGCGCTCACGATGCCCTCGAATCACAGGCCCTCGGCCCCGTGCAAAACCCGATCGAGATGGATATGAAGCTGGATGTCCTGATCCCCAAACTGAACAAGATCGAAGGGTATCGGAAGCAGTTTCAGAGCGTATTTGGGACCGACGCAACCGCGGAAGCGATCGCCAAGGCGATCGCTTCCTTCGAGCGCACCGTACTCAGTGGAAACGCACCGTACGATCGCTTCAAAGCGGGTGACAATAAGGCGTTGTCGGAGGCTGCGCAGCGCGGGCGCAAGGTGTTTTTCAACAAGGCGAATTGCAGCGCCTGTCACATCGGTGGCAACTTCACCGACAACGGATTCCATAATCTAGGCATCGGAACCGACGCGGAAAAACCCGATCCGGGAAGAGTCGCTGTCAGCAAACTTCTGGGGGACACCGCGGCCTTCAAAACGCCTACGTTGCGGGAAATTGCACGCACCGCCCCCTACATGCACGACGGCCGGTTCAAAACCCTCGAAGAGGTCGTCGAGTTCTACTCAAAAGGTGCAATCAAGAATCCGCAATTGGATGAAGAGCTGTACCCTCTCAAGTTACCCGATCAGGATAAGGCCGATCTCGTGGTCTTTCTGAAGGAGGGCTTGAGTAGTCCCGACTACCCGGACATCGCACCACCCGCTTTACCTGAATGACTTTGTAGCCATTTGCCCAGCGCCAAGCCGGCGCGACGCTTGTTCCTGAAACTTTTGTTCCTGAAACTCATTTGCTCATCCCGAGGAGACCGAACGGTGAGACAATTCTCTATCTCCAGCCTGGCAGTCCTTTCACTTTTCTGGGTAACATCACTCCGCGCCGACCATCATGTGGAGACGGTCCTGGATGGACTCAACAACCCGAGTGGCGTCGCCGTCCAGCCCGAGACGGGAGACGTGTTTGTCGCGGATAGCGCCGCCGGCAAGATCGTACGTGTCAAAGAGGGCAAGGCGAGCGACGTCATTGTCGAATTCCCCCTCGGTTCGTACGGCAAGGGTCCCGAATACGCAATCGGTCCGTTGGGGCTCCTGTTTCTGGACAAGAATACCCTCGTCGTCGGGGGCGGCGGTGCGGCAGATGGTGAAGAGCTGCTCAGCCTGTTTACGATCGGAGATGCGGGGGCAGAGGCCAAAAAGGCGGANGCTGCTGAACAGACGTTCAAGCTGGAAGCCAAGGACGAACTCAAGGGCGAAGGCAACTTTTACGCGATCACCCGAACCGAAACCCATATCTACGTCACCTGCAACGGAGACGATACCAAGGGTTGGGTCGCCCGCGCAACAATCAAGGATGGCAATCGCCTGGAGAACTATGAGCGGTATCTCGCGACCAAGGAAGCTACCGAGGTCGACGCGCCTGTAGGGATTGCCACTTCTCCGGATGATGCATCCTCCAAGTTCATCGTCGTCGGTCAAATGGGGGAGATCAATGTAGAGGGGGATTCGCTGCTGACGTTCTACGGCGAAGACAAGAAAATGCTCCTGAATTTGGAAACCGGTTTGAACGACATTACCGCGTTGGCCTATAGCACCAAGGCACGCGGCTCGCGCAAACAACTCTACGCGCTGGACTTCAACTGGCTAGACACCAAGAAGGGCGGCATTTTCCGCCTCGTCGACGACGGTAAAGGGGGAGTCCAGGCTAAAAAAATCGCCGCCCTTGATAAGCCGACCGCAATGTCCTTTGGCGCCGAGGGAGTACTCTACGTCACGGTCATCGGAACCAAGGAAGAAGGATCCGACAAAGCGGGAGGCAAACTGCTCAAGATCGCCGCCGACTCCGTCGACGGAGAGGTCTCCGAGTAGACAGCTCAGCGACCCTAGCAGGGTCGTCACATCCCGGCCAATCAACCCGGCTGCCCGCGGGCAGCCGGGTTTTTTTGATCGACTCCTGCGGTCCGTTGCGACGGGGTGCGACTCCTGACTTTTCCACGCCCGGCGAGTACAGTTTCTGTGAATCAACGGGCCGCCAGCAGCGGCGACGCAGTCGACGTTGGTCGTTTGCAGCAGCGGATTCTCGTCGCGCGGGTGCGATCACTTCAGCGACGTTCGCGTTATTGATAAGCGTCTATCGGATCTCGACGGAATCCGGGCCATCGCTTCTAATAACACACCGGCTCATTTGGTCAAAGTCCTACGGCTGCCCGGAACTACCCACCGTATCCCGCTGAAACGTACCCGCCGACACCATGAACTCGCCAACCCCCGCGCCCACCGAATCTAACCCAACCTCGCCCGCACACGACCCGCCCGCGGCCCGGTCCGTGACGTGGCTGCGCTGGTTCAAAAGACACTTGTGGATTTCTCTGCTGGTTTTGGTTGTGCCTCTGGTCATCCGCGTCGTCGCCGGAGATTTCGACTCGGCCTGGGCAACGATCACCACGGTGATCCTGAGCGGCGTGGTGCTGGTCGCTCTGTTGTCAAAATGGACGCGTAATCAGCCGGCAACACGTTACTGGATACTCCCTGTGACAGGGGCAATTTTGGTCGCCCTTGCATTAATGAGCTTTCGTATCGACACCTTTTCGGGCAGCTTGTGGCCGACGTTTCGGCTGAGCTGGAGGCCCCCACACGACGAGTCGCTGGGTGCCCCTCCGGTTACGGGCCGACTCGTGGATCTGGCAAAGTCCACCCCGAATGATTTCCCTCAATTTCTGGGACCCCAACGCGCCAACTCCGTCGATCACGTACGGTTGGATCCCGATTGGAAAACCAACCCACCACTCCGATTATGGAAACGACCCATCGGTGCGGGTTGGGGTGGATTCGTCGCCGTCAACGGATGCGCAGTCACAATGGAACAGCGAGGTCCCTCCGAACTGGTGACCTGCTACGACATCAAAACGGGAGAACCCCACTGGTCGCACGTCGAGCGGACCCGCCACCAGTCGCTAATGGGGGGAATCGGACCTCGCTCTACACCGACCATCGACCGCGGGCAAGTGTTCACATTGGGTGCGACTGGAATCCTGTGCTGCCTCAACGGCGCCACGGGAAAACCGATCTGGAGATTTGATCTCCTGGACCACTACGGGATCTCGCCCAGCGATGAGACGGACGCCGTGCCGTGGGGCCGCGCCGCCTCTCCGTTAGTCACCGAGAGCCTGGTGGTGATCCCTGCCGGCGGGTCCGCTGGTCAACGTGTTTCTCTAGTTGCATTGAACCGCACCGACGGACAAGTCGCCTGGGAAGGCGGGAATCGCCAGGTCAGCTACGCCTCTCCCAGCCTGGTGACACTCGCTGGAGCGCCCCAGATCTTGATCGTGAACGAAAATACCATCAGTGCCCACGACCCGCGGTCGGGCAACCGCTTGTGGTCGCACCCTTGGACGGGGAATAGTAATTCCAACGCCTCGGTCTCACAGGCGCTAGCGGTCACCGATTCGATGGTCCTGTTGTCGAAAGGTTATGGAGTCGGAAGCGAGTTGCTGCAATTGGATGTGGACGCGGACCAGCAGTTCCACGTGCGCTCACTTTGGAGCAGTTCGCGTGTCCTGAAGACCAAATTTACCAACGCCTGCCTCTTCGAGGGGCACGTCTACGCGTTGTCGGACGGCGTCCTAGAGTGTGTCGACATCTCCAGCGGTCGCCGCCAATGGAAACGGGGCCGATTTGGACATGGACAGTTGTTGCGCGTGGAAAGTCATTTGTTGGTACAGGCTGAATCGGGAGAAATCGTGTTGGTCCAAGCCACGCCNGAGGGCTTTCGAAAACTCGGTTCGATTGCTGCACTACACGGGCAGACCTGGAACAATCTCTGCCTGTACGGACGCTATCTGCTGGCGCGCAATGCACGCGAAGCTACCTGTTTCTCGCTGACGACCCGACCCGACTCGACGCCGAACTGAGCTCGCGCGTCGCCGTCGCGAAGCCGTGTCAACCAGCGAGGCGCGCTTGACTCCCACCTGGCACCTCCCCCCATCCGGCGTGGTGTTNCGGCTTGACGACTCGCGCCGCGGCGTCATGATTACACTGTTAGACCCCCGGCGAGTGTGCGCAAGATCAAGCCCCATTCCGGTGGCTTTGCCCAGCCCCGCACCCTGATGCGGCAACACCGAGCCAGCACCCCGGCACGGCCAACTCGAGAAATTCCGCCACTCCGCCAGCTGCCCGACATTGGACGAACACCGAGCCTTACATGTCGCCCCCGTCTCATCATCACGGCCACTCCCTAGGACTGGTTGCGGATCTTTATCAATTGACGATGGCGTTTGCGTACTGGAAACAGGGACTCGCAGAGCGGGAAGCCGTGTTTCATCTGTCGTTCCGCGCGAGTCCGTTCAGGGGTTCTTTCGCCATCTGCTGTGGGCTTCAATCGGCACTCGATTACCTAACACACTGGCATTTCGACGAAACCGATCTCGGCTATCTGGCCACGCTAGAAACGAACACCGGCAACCGCCTGTTTCCTTCCGAATTCCTCGACTATTTGTCCACGCTCCACTTCGCTGGGAACATCGACGCCATCCGCGAGGGCACCGTCGTGTTTCCGCAGCAGCCACTGCTCAGGATTCGCGGGCCGCTGCTACCCGTGCAGCTCGTCGAATCCGGTTTATTGAATCTGGTCAATTTCCAGACACTGATCTGTACCAAAGCGGCCCGGATCTGCCTGGCGGCGGCGCCAACTCCCGTTGTCGAGTTCGGACTGCGTCGCGCCCAAGGATTCGACGCCGCGCTGTTCGCGACGCGCGCAGCGTTTATCGGCGGCTGTACGGCGACCTCCAATTTGTGGGCGGGAAAACAGCTGCGCATTCCTGTGCGGGGCACTCACGCCCACAGTTGGGTGCTGGCGTTCGAGGACGAACGGACTGCTTTCGAGGCGTTCGCCGATGTCTTTCCGGACAATTGTGTATTCTTGGTCGATACTTTTCAGACCACCGACGGGGTCCAGAACGCGATTGAAGTTGGCCGGCGGCTGCGCAAAGAAGGGCACGAACTGGTCGGCGTGCGGCTCGATTCCGGAGACCTGGGTGTTCTCAGTCAGCAAGCTCGAACAATGCTCGACGACGCCGGATTCCAACAGGCGGTGATCGTGGCCAGCAACGATCTCGATGAAGATTCGATTTCGGCTTGGAGAGAGTCAGGAGCGCCGATCGGGATGTGGGGAGTGGGAACACGCCTCGTCACGGGCTACGACCAGCCGTCGCTGGGGGGCGTCTACAAACTCTCCGCGCTGCGCAATCAACAGGGCGACTGGCAACACAAACTCAAACGATCAGAAAACGGCGAAAAATCAACGTTTCCCGGAATTCTCCAAGTGCGCCGCTTCCATCGCCATGGCGCCCCCTGCACCGATATGCTCTACGATGAGTTGACCGCCACGAGTCGTCCTACCGTAGCGATTGGTCCCAATCACGAGGTCTTTCCCATCGACAAGACTCTCGATTCCGAAGAACTATTGATTCCGGTGATGCGTGAGGGGGTCGTCGTGACCGAGGCGTCCTGCCTGGAACACCTCCAACAGCACGCGCGGGATCAACTCACGTGCTTCGGTCTTGCTGAGCCGCAGCACCCCGACCGTGGTAGCGGCTATTGCGTCGCCACCGAGCGCAACTTCCTGGACCGCACGCAGACACTTCTCGGCGCCGGAAAGGAAACGGGCCCATGAAACTGGTCAAGATAGCCGCTGCGGCATTGAACCAGACTCCACTGGCATGGGACACCAACCAGCACCACGTCCTGGAAGCCATCTCGGAGGCGCGCCAACAGCACGCCAACATTCTCTGCCTGCCCGAATTGTGTGTGACTGGGTACGGATGTGAAGATGCGTTTCATTCGTCTGGCGTTCAGGCCGAGGCACTACGTGTGTTGACGGAAATCGTACCGCACACATCTGGAATGATCGTTTCCGTGGGACTGCCAATCCGATACAGCGGTAGCTTGTTCAATTGCGTCTGCCTGCTCGCCGACGGCGAGGTGTTGGGCTTTGTCGGCAAACAAAACCTAGCCGGCGAGGGAGTGCATTATGAACCGCGTTGGTTTCAACCCTGGCCGTCTGGTGTCCACACCCTCACACAGGTGGCTGGCCGGACGTACCCTCTGGGAGATCTGATTTTCGACTGCGGCGGAGTGCTGCTGGGATTTGAGATCTGCGAGGATGCCTGGGTGGCGCATCGCCCGGGGGCGCAACTGGCAAGCCGCGGGGTCGACATTATTCTCAATCCCAGCGCAAGCCACTTCGCCTTTGGTAAGAATGAAATCCGCAAGCGATTTATTCTGGAGGGTTCACGGGCCTTTCATGCTGGCTATGTGTACGTCAATTTGCTCGGTAACGAGGCGGGTCGGGTGATCTATGACGGCGGGGCGATGATCGCCAGCGACGGCCAGCTGAAAGGGCTCGGAACCCGGTTTTCTTTCGCCGACGTCCATTTGACAACTGCCGTCCTGGACATCGACGCCGCGCGCATGAGCCGAGCTCGCACCGGAAACCTTCAACCGCAACTGGGCGAAAACTCGGAGGGACTGGTGACGTGCGACTTCACGTACACTCCCGCCAGTCCGACACCGTTGGAGCCGCAAGTCGATCCCAGCGATTCGGGCCCCCATGTGAAGGAAGAGTCCTTTACCAAAGCGGTTTCACTCGCGCTATTTGATTACCTACGCAAGAGCCACTCCCGCGGCTTTGTGGTGTCGCTCAGCGGTGGCGCCGATTCCGCCGCCGTGGCATTGCTCTGCGGAACGATGGTTCAGTTCGGAATCCGCGAATTGGGTGCCAAGCGATTTCGCGACAAGATCCCGTATTTGCGAGACGAAAGTCGGTTGGAAACAACCGACGACCTCATCCGCGAACTGCTGACCTGCGTCTACCAATCGACTCGCAACAGTTCTGAGACAACCCGCTCTGCCGCCCGCACCGTGGCGGAAACGATCGGGGCAAACTTTCTGGAATGGGATGTGGACCAACTCGTTCAAGATTACGTTCACTTGATCTCCGGCGCGCAGGGACGGGAGCTCAGCTGGGACCGCGACGACCTGGCGTTGCAAAACATCCAGGCCCGCGTCCGAGGACCTGGTGTTTGGATGCTCGCCAACCTACAAGGTGCGTTGCTGCTGGCCACCAGCAACCGTAGTGAAGCGGCCGTCGGCTACGCCACGATGGACGGAGATACGTGCGGTGGCTTGTCTCCCATCGCCGGAATCGATAAGGCGTTTCTACGTCAATGGCTGAACTGGATGAAAACGACGGGACCCGATGGCTTAAAGCCTATTCCGACCTTGGCTGCCGTCACCGACCAACAGCCGACTGCCGAATTGCGCCCCCTTTCCGCGGGCCAAACCGACGAAGCTGACCTGATGCCGTACGAGATTCTCGACGCCATCGAGCGCGCCGCGATCCGCGATAAGCAATCTCCCATTGAATCCTGGCAGGTACTACAAGCACAGTTTCCCACCTTTTCAAGACATCAGCTCGCGGAGTGGACCGAGCGGTTCTATCGCCTCTGGTGCCGTAACCAATGGAAGCGTGAGCGCTATGCGCCGTCCTTTCATCTGGACGATGAAAACCTCGATCCCAAGACCTGGTGCCGTTTTCCGATCCTCTCGGGAGGATTCACACGTGAATTGTTGGAGTTGCGAGAGCAGGCCGCGAACGAACCCCGCTAGCCTCGGGGTGTCGGTTGCGCGGCCCACACGCTGAGGGCGGCAGATCGTCAGGGCTGCTGAACCTACGGTGAACGGCTCATCCGCCCGATTCGCCGCGAGTCTGCGTGTGGACGCAGATGCGTGTCGGTCGTAAGACATCGCGCAAGTGAGCAAGCGCCACTTCCGGATCCGGCATTCCGCAGGAAAAGACGTCGACCGCTACATAGCCGTGCTCGGGGTAGGTGTGGATGGCGGCATGCGATTCAGACAGCAAGGCCACTGCCGTCACACCGGATCCAGCGCCCGGGAATTTATGGCTGCACTGAGACAACACGTTAAAACCGGACTTCCGCAACGCGGCAAGCAAGCACTCCGTTACGGTCTGCTCCTCGGTCAGCAGATCCGCGTGGACACCGAACAGATCGGCCAACAGGTGCGTTCCGCCCAACCCCGCTCGGGCGAGGTTTCCCGCAATCACGGGATCGCGTGTAGATGTCATATTAACCCATCATGTTAGCAAACGGCCACGCCATCATTCATACCCCACTCCGGCCAGCAATCGATCCCAGGTCATCCTTTGCTTACCGACGTAGATCATGCGATCACCGCGGGTCGGATTGATGTCCAAAAACGATGAGATCGTGTGATGCTCTCTCTGGACACACACCAGCGACATATCCTGTTCGACCATCTGCACAGCGAGTTTTCGATAGGAACATTCGGCCGGTGGATCCATCACTTCGGTCGCAAACAAACACGATTCGTGGGTATTACTAGTCAACGCATCCATCATCAGAGCCACGCCCGGGTCGAGAATTTCCTGCGTCAGCAAGTTGCCGGAAATCGTATGGCTGTAGACCACTGCGTTACACCGCACCGAGTCAAACAACATTCGGTGTCTCGGGGCGAGGCACTCTGCGACCGTGTAAATCGATTCGTTCATGCTTTCGATGACCGCGACCGCAGACGCGACGACCGCGTCACTATTGGTGTCGTCGTAGTCCGTCGCCAGAACGATCGCCAACCGCGCTCGATCGATGCCCGCGCGGCGATACGTCTCGTCGTCTAACACCGGGCCTTTGACGAACAACACGTTCTTTTTACGTAACGGCAATTCGTCAATCTTGTCGGTCACAATCACGATTTCACGACGGCCATGGTCACGATCAGCGCAGAGTTCCTCAACAATCTGTTCGATCCGAGGCAGCGATGGAAAATTCACGATCAGGATGTGATCCTCGGCAACAATCGATCCCATTCCTTTTTGCTCCCGTGCCAATCGTTCTGACAACCACTCGAACAACATCCCCAGCATCAGCGAAAACGAGCCCAAACCCAGAACGATCACGAAGACGACCGTACCCACGCGTCCGCCGACCGAATGCGCTTGCAGATCGCCGTAGCCAATGGTACTTAGGGAAATCACACTGAACCACAACGCGTCTCCCACGGTCGGATTCTGTGCTTGTTCAAACACGTAGTAGCAGGTTGCGTTTCCCAACACGCTAACCAGCAAAGTCAGGCCAAAAATTACCACACTGATGTCTCGGCGGCGGCGAAAGAGCCGGATCCAACGAGAAACCGTGTGCCATTGCATAAACAGACACCAACTTCGGCCGCCAGGGAACCTCATCAAACCTCAGCCCGCGACCCTTCTGCGCGCATCACGAGCAGCATCCCACTTACAAGCGAAAACGCGGATTGCTCCGTCGCTTCCAGATAAAACCGTCTAGAATATAATGGGTCAACTGCGGGGTTGCCAACATAGGCACAATCAACATCTGCGCGATCGGTTCGATGCCGATTCCGGCGCCAAAGAGCCACTCCTTGTCGTGCCAGATGGCGCGATGCCAGATCAACTCCTCGATGTACGCGAGCACCCAAATCGTCGCTACAAAAAACACCAGTCCGCGCCATCGGGTCGAGCCACGGTCAGCCGCATCTGAGACCCTGCGCGACCAGTACCAATAGACCAACACCATGTATGGCACACCGTGGATGATCACGTTGGTAACGGTAAACGCATAGTCGGAGTCAAACGCGACAATCCCCACATACCAACAAACCGCGGTGGTGGTGACAACCAGGTCTTTCCCCGGATTGGGATTCCCGCCAACCCACTGGAACATCGCCTTGCCGGCGTACAGCGTCAACGCAACGCAGTACAGGGGCCAACACACGGCCTCACAAACCAGCGGAATGACGTGGAAATCATGGCTCACAAACCAGGAAAACCGTCGGGGCAAATGGGCGTGCCAGTAGATCAGAGGGTACAGCGTAGCCGCGTAGATTGTCGCGTTGTCGATCCACCGACCCGCGCGGCCGACCTCTCCCGCCTTCGCCCGGTAGAGCGCAACCCACCCGTACTGCTGTCTCACGAAATGAAAGACCGCAAGGTAAGCCAGCACGCGCCAGAATAACAACTCGCCTTCACTGTAAAGCGCCAACCCTAAAACGTAGCTGACCACGGGTACCCCATAGTACAACCACGGGCGGCGCTGCAATTCCTGCCGATCAAAATAGACACGAAATCCGGTGGCGTACACGTGCGCCACATCGATAAGCAGAATGCAAGTCACCCACGACCATTCGGGAACATCCGCGTTCAGCCACCCGCTGGATGCACCCCANGCCAACAACAGCAACGACACCAGCGCGCTGCCAGCGAACGCCGCCAGGTCGATCGGTGCGGAAAACAACCAGGGCCAGGTCGCTGTAGCGGGGGACGTTTCCGATGAGGGGGTGGGCGACGACACAACGCTAGAAATCCTGGATGGGGTTCAAAGAATCGACTCGACACGACCGTGCAACGCTGCGAGCACCTCCTCGGCGGCCCGTGTCCCCTGAAAAAACGCCTCTTCGAATAAGGCAATCCCGCTCAGATCNGAATGACCGAAGTGGATTCCTCGGAACGGCTGGCTCGCCTGGCGACGCGACTCCCCCCATACAAAACCCGGTCGGGGCTGGATCATCGCGTGCCCCCACCGCATCACGTCCAGGCGCTGGGCCGACTCCCAGATCCCCGCATGCGCTCGGCCCAGGTCGGTCAGCGCGACTTCCGCCCAACCATCCCGGTCGATTTGCAGCAATCGTTCGCGCGCCGCACGTGGTTCGTCGTCACAGAGTGGATAGTAGTACGTCAGAACCGCCGGACCGTAATCCAAACCACGTTGATAGCTGGTCGCCACATATCCCAGAGAGGGGCTTTCGTAAAGTACGTTATCCCAGGCAAGCGGAAAACCCTCGCTCCGCGGCGGTGCGGAAAGCGTCAGGTTGGCGACCGCCCAAGCTCCGTAAGAAAAGTCCGCGACGTGTTTGGGAGGGCGTGCCCGATAGTCGCGAATCAGGTAGCGAGAAAGAAACTGGGGCGCCGCAAAGATCACTTTCTCCGCACGAATACCAAAAACCTGCCGGGACTCACCCCGGACTCCCAGCACGTCGACGACCGAGGCGCCGTCGACGTGGCGTGGAATCAACTCGGTCACCGCAGCCCCCAGTACGCACTGCGCTCGCACGGTCGAGTGCAGATGCCGCACCAGTCGCCCGTTTCCCTCGGGCCAGGTAATGAACGGGCGCGACCCAGTCCCGACATCGGCAACGCGGGCACAATAGTAATAAATTCCAGCCCAGGCGCTGGTCTGCTCTAACCGTAATCCGTAGTCATCGCGACAGGCGTAATCGACCCACCACCGTAATCGCGGAGAATCGAATCCGCGCCGGTCGAGCCACTCAGCCATCGAGATCTGGTCCAACTCGCGCACCTGTACGTCGTCGGAACCACTCGCCATGGGAATCGCGAAAGCCCGTCGGCCCCGGCCGTCACGCCACACAATCCACCGGTCCATCTCCGATCGAAATCTCGCCAGTTGAGCCCGATCTCGTGGCGACGCCCCCGATTCCAAATAGAGCCCTTCGTACCAAATCCCCTTGTAGAACACGCGTTCCTCTGGGTCGCGGCAGCGGAATTGTTCCGCCACCACCGGATTTCCAGCCGCATCGGTGCCCTCGAAGGCCCCGACTTCGTCGAGCAGACGAACCAATGCCGGGAAATCTCTGGTGGGCGCCGGCACGTAGTGTGCTCCCCAGGGATAGGCGACCACCTCCGACTCACCACTGCGTGAAGTGCCGCCCGGCTCGGACTCCAACTCCAGCAGCACAAAATCGTCGACCCCCTCGGCGCGGATCCGGCGGGCTGCAGACAGCCCGGCAACGCCGCCACCCACAATCACGACGCGCGTCTGCTCGAACTCGGTCTCGGCTAGAGTGGGTCGCAACCCGTCGCGGATCCGATGCCCGACGTCCAGTGACGGACCGACCAGCCTCCCGGGAGGAAGTTCCGGCGGACGAGCCTGACACCCCTCTAACAGCACGCCCCCTGAAATTCCGAGCAAGGAGGCGAGCAGATCTCGACGATCGAGTGCCCCGCTACCGCGCGGTCGTTTTGGGTCGTATCTGTCGCCCATCGACAAGCAACCTCATTACCGGCTGAAGGTTTGCCATTCTCGATCGTAGTAGAACACCAGAATCTGATTGTCCAATCGGTTGATCTCGGTTGTGACCGGCTGCAGGTCATTGGGAAACTCAAACAGAGCCACCATCGTGTGCTCGTTGAGAAACCGCAAGTTGGTGCGGCATTGGCGGGGAGGTTCAAAAGGACCCAACTGGGCAACGACAAAACCCCAGACACCAAAAGACGGCACCGCGACCCGATAGGGCCGAACCGCGAATCCCGCGGACCGCAGCGTCTTCACGATACACCAGAAGGAACGGGGCGCCTCCATCGGCGAAGTGCACTGAATGGCAACCGCCGCGTCCTCGGTAAGACATCCGCGCAGCAGCCGATAAAATCTCCGCGTGTACAACTTGCCCAGTGAAAAGTTGTTGGGGTCGGGAAAGTCAATAATGACAAGATCAAACCGGCGTGCCAAACCTTCCAACCAGATCATCGCGTCCGCGTTGACCACCTCCACCCGAGCGTCTTGGAACGCTCGACCGTTCAATTCCGCCAACGGCGGAAATCGAGAGGACAAATGGGTCATCGCGGGATCCAGATCGACCAAGGTAACATTTTCCACCGTTTCATATTTGAGTATTTCGCGTAACGCCAACCCATCACCACCACCAAGAACTAACACGCGTTTGGGGTCCCGCGCCAGCGTGGCCGCGGGATGCACAAGCGCTTCGTGATAGCGGTACTCGTCGCGAGAACTAAATTGAAGGTTGCCGTCTAGCCAGAGCTGAAAACCCGTGGCGCGTTGCGTCACGATAATCCTCTGGTACTGCGATGTCTTGGAATACACGACCGCATCGCTGTAGAGCTGGTCTTCCGACCAGGTCGTAAATCGATCTGCCTTGACAATGCCGACCACCAGTAAGACCACCACGGCCACCGCGCGAACGCGCAAGAATACGACGCCTCTGCCTAACGACGGCTCCAACACCCATGTCCCCCACAACCCGACCAGCGCATTGCAAATCCCAACCGTCAGCGAAGTGCGGATCAACCCTAGATCCGGTACCAGGAAAATGGGGAAAAGTAACGAGGCGATCAAACAGCCCACGTAATCGAACGTCAACACGCGCGAGACAAGGTGTTTGAAATCGAGATCGTTCCGGAGAATGCGCATCAGCAGGGGAAGCTCGAGACCCACCAATGTGCCAATCGCCAGGATGACGGCGTACAGCACGACCGAAAAGAACTGGAGTCTCGCAAAACTCAGAAACAACAACGGTGCAGAGAATCCACCGAGCAATGCGACGGCTAATTCCACTTCGATAAAGTAGCGGGGCAGTGATTTGTCCAAGAAACCGGACAGCCAGGCGCCCACCCCCAACGCAAACAGATAGACCCCGATACAGGTCGAAAACTGGGTGACCGAGTCACCGAGCAAGTAACTCGCCAGCGTCCCCGCCAGCAGTTCGTACACCAACCCACACGTCGCGATCACAAACACGTTCAAGAACAAGATCGCGGTGCGGGGCATGGCGGACGGTTAACCCAGAATCGCTGCCGACAAGATAATCGCCATCCCAAGTATCATGGCGCCGACAATGATGCCCAAGGCTACATTCTGGTCCTCTTCG
>PADE01000041.1 GCA_002702965.1 Planctomycetaceae bacterium | reverse complement strand
TCGACATCGACAAGATGGATTATTTGGCCAGAGACAGCCTCCACGCGGGTGTCCCCTATGGACGGAATTTCGACCAACAGCGTTTGATTGGCAGCCTCTGCCTAAACCGTGCAGGAGACGGATTGGCGATCACCGATAAAGGAAAGACCGCTGCCGAAATGATGGTCTTCGCTCGCTACGTCATGTTCAGCGAAGTCTACTGGCATCATGCCGTGCGCTCAGCCACCGCAATGCTGCAACGCGCATTCTACCTGTTGCGCAAACAGCTTCCGCTAGATTCTCTCTTTCAATTGACCGAACAGCCGATGATCGATCATTTGATCGATTCAGCCGGCACAGGAGCCGCCGCCGAACTGTTGTCAGGACTATTCGGCACGTCGCGCCGTCTCTACAAACGACTGGCACAATTCAGCTACTTTCAAGAACGAGCTACCTACCAACAACTGGCCCGCCGCCCTTACCCCTGGCTGACGGACTGCGCGGCGGCGCTGGCTGACCGCTGCGGCCACGCGCTTGGCCACCAGGTAGCGCCACACCACATCTTGATCGATGCCCCCCCGATCAAATTAGAGGTCGAATTCAACGTGGATGTCTACTTTTCCAGAGAAAACCGCTACCGCTCACTAGGTGAGGTCTCTCCTGTCGTCCAAACATTGGCGAAGAAACAGTTCGACGATTATGTCAAGCGCGTTCGTATTCTTGTCCACCCGGACCAACGCGATGCGCTGGCATCGCTCACCAACTTCCCAGAAATGCTTCACGCGGCGGCGTGCGATGTCGGTTAATCGATGTAACGAAAAGGGCCCCGGGCGGTTCGCTCTTTGAACCCAACGGTGCGTCACCCCCGTGATCGAACGGGGGCCGGTCGCGACGCGGCCCCTGGACACAATCAGCTTGCCAAGTCAACCGGTGATGAACCGCGAATGATACAAGCTCCCGACGTTCGAGTTGTGGTATTTGGCGAATCCTAGTTGGTCCTCGCTGAGCGAGATGACGCATCACGCGAGAGCTGAATTCAGCGATTGCCCTGGTGTCCCACAGCCGGCTTAAGGGACACATTGTCTAGACCCATCACCTCGTTTGCGTTACCAAAACCCTCCATCCGAATGACAATCCGCTGGACGTCGCGCAAGATGTCAGACCATCGGTTCGGATCCAGCTGGAATCGCTCGTGTGACAAGACAATCTGGTACCCCGTCCAGCTTGTCCCGGGCACCTTGGCGCCCGGGCCGGCTGCATCGGCGCGCACCGTTTGTCCCGCTCCGGTAATTTCAATTAGACCAAACGTGGGATGCGGCGACCCAGACTTCGAGTCGACCGTCCGGGCGTCAAAAGAGAGCGTTCCGTCACGAAACGANGTTAAGTCTCCGCACCAGGNATCCGGCAACACGACCGCCATTCTTCCACCGGACGCATCGTTCAACTGAAGCCATCCCGTCGGGTTTCCCCCCTTCGCAAGATAACGAGGCGCCGTTAGCGTACCATTGTCTGTCAGTGTCCACTCACTCGTCGGACGGTCGAACCCGCTGCGGAGGCACTCCAATGTCGACAGATCATGGTCGAGCGGTTCGGAAGCCTTGGACTGGAGATAGGCGAACAGATCTCTAATCTGCGCGGCACTCATTTCGCCAAGCTGCTTTTCGGGCATTAGTGACTGGGGCCCATCCTGCANTCGTTCAATCGCTTCNCGGGCGAGCAACGTCCGATTGTTCTTGGCATCCAACAGCGTAATCGTCTTTTCGGATTGCTCGGCGATGCGGCCGGTCAAGATCCGCCCGTCGGTGGTAGCGATNACCACCGCTTGGTAGGCAGGCCGAATGACGGCGTTCGGATCGATCGTATGTAACAACAAATAGGCNAGCTGATGCCGTGGGTAGGGCGTGAGATCCGGACCGACCACCTCGCCCNCACCGTGTAGCCGATGACATTTGGCACACGTGTTACTGAAATGTTGTTTGCCGTGCGACGCATCGCCGGCATTGGCCTTGACGAGTTTTCCCACCTCGAGCATCCGACGGCGTTTCGCCTCGGGAGTCTGTAATCGAAACTTACCCCAATGTTTTTCAACCAGCGAGCGAATCGGAACCGANTTGTGTTGTAACAACAGGGACAGCTCCTGGTAGGGAATCTGGACGGCCGACAACTCTCCGCGATCGATAGAGTGCAACAGCGTCAGCGACCAAGACGGTCTGCGATAAAGTAACTGCCGAGCCTGTTCTCGCAGCGCTGGATCCAGACCCTTGTACCGGTCCATGATCACCCGCCCGGGGAGCTCACCAGNGAAACTCGCCAACGCTGACAGCGCGGCGGACCGAATCGAATTGGGCTCCGGATTCTGCAGTAACGCGATCAAACTGTCGAGCGCTTCACGTTTCCCNAGATGGGCCACCGCTCGAATCAACGNCTGGCGATCTGCCAGCGGAACATCCGAATGGCTCATTCTCCGCAGTGACTCAGCCAGGGCGTCAGGGTTCCCCATGCGAAGAGAAAACAACACCAGAGGTAGAGCATGATCCGATGCCTGCCAGAGCCGGGAAATTTGATCTTTCAGCTCCGCCGGCCATCGATCTTGCCGCAGACCTTCCAGTTGCTGCTCCATGCTCTCGATGACACGTTCGACATCTCCCGCAGTCGGGGCCTGCGACAAGAGGCGTGTACAATAACCAAAGCCTAAGTCCCCTCCCAGCGCTGCATAGCGGCGGGCAAGCCGCGGAACGAGCGTCTTTCGCACAAGCGGGTGCTCCCAGCACTCGCGGACGCTTAGCCAGCCTTGAATCTGTGGGGCATACTCCACCGCCTTAGATTCAACCGCCCACCACAATAAGAGCGGCAAATAAGGGTCCGCTGCCCCCGCATCGCGACGCATTAGTTCGCTCGCAATCGCCAGGCAATCTGGACCCGGCAATCTTCTTGCCGTACACGCCAGTTGAGCGAGCACCAACATATCGGAATCACGTCTAGCCAACGTCACAAGCTGGTCGCGTAGCCGCGAGTCGACGTGTCCCCGATCACCCAATAGCCGCACGGTCCAGGACCGGACAGAGGCAGCTCGATGAGACAAACCAGCAGCCCACAGCTCTCGATCATCGGCGAATCTNCCGCATTGGTTCAAAGCCCACAGCGCGTGAAGCGCTTCGCGATCGTCGGCGGTAGCAATGAACTGCTGCTTGAATGCGTCGCCGAGCCTGGGATCAGCACGGGCGCTCAGCGACTCCAATGTTTGTCGTACTCGGACAATATTGGAGTCGCGGAGTTTCTCGACAAGAGAGGCACCGCCGGAATCTGGCGGGACGGCGATCGTCCGCGAACTTGATGCAGCAGAGATTCGATAGATACGACCCCGCTGCACATCAAAGTTTGCCCGATCGCGATACGTCCTCTGGTAATTGATGTTTCCATCGTACCAGTCTGCAACCAACAACGAACCATCGACGTCGAGCGCCAGATCGACTGGCTGAAACCAAGGGTCTTCGCTCCACATCAGCCGCTCATGGAAGTGAGTAGAAAAAGTCGAGCCGTGTGGACGAACCTCGATCGAATACAAGGCATGGTTCAGTGGATTGGCCGCGAGATACTTTCCGTGAAACCGCTTGGGCCATCGCGCCGCGTGATAAAAGACGCCACCCACACTCAGTTTGCCGATTGGCGCGCCGTGATGTGGCATGTGGGGGAAATAGCCAAAGGCGTACGGATTATGGAGTGCGCCGTGTTTCCCAAATATCTTGACGTGATACGCACCCTGCATTTGGTGGAGCCCGGGAATTCCCCAGTTCGTNCCCGCGATCGCGTTNCCGGTCGAGTCAAANTCCAACCCGTACGTGTTGCCACCGCCTTCTGAGAAAAGTTCAAATCGATCCTGGCGGGGATGATAACGCCAGATACCCTGTTGAAATTGAATTCCGCGGACATCGGCGTTGACCGTGCTGCCATGCGCGCCGTACAGCCACCCGTCGGGACCCCACTGGAGTGAATTGGCGACCGAATGTGCATCGTCGAGTCCGAACCCTGTCAGGCGAACTTCCGGATCACCGTCGGGTCGATCGTCTCGATCGCGATCGGGATAGAACAGCAGATACGGCGATTGCAGAATCCACACGCCGTCAGGCCCTAGCGCGAGCCCCGAGGCGAGATTGAGACCATTTACAAAATCATCGGCCCGGTCTGCCCGCCCATCCCGATCCGTGTCTTCGAGGATCGTTACTCGGTCCGCCCCGACCGGACCAAAGGGTGGCGGGTCGGGACGACGATCGTACCGAATCCGGTCATATCGATCACCCGAGACTCTCTTTAGTCCCGCAGGCTCTGGATATTGCAGATACTGGATCACCCACACACGACCGCGTTCATCAACGGTCATCGTCACCGGTTGCCGCACCATCGGCTCGGCGGCGAAAAGACGCAGAGTCAGGCCGTCCGCCACGTGCAGTTTCGCCAGCGCCTCCGCGGGCTCGCGGGGCTGCTGCCCACGCGCGGGTGTACGGTCAAGTTCCGGCCAAATCAGGCACACCATGATCGCCGCGACCACGACCAACGCCTGGTGGCATGCAGCGTTCTTGTACGGGCCAGTCATCGAGACAAATCCCGGCGAAAAAGATCGACCAATGACCGTAGCAGCGAGCATGAAATGTCCAACCCTTGCGGTTGCAGCAGGCAACGAGACCGGCAGCACAGAGTTAGATCCACTGCAGCGGATCCGTTTCTCCGCGACTCGCCCAAACAACTAGATCCGGAAATCGACTCGATAGCGTTCCGGCGAGCGATTCGACGGCGAAACGCTCGCTCGCGTAATGGCCCGGAAGCAAAACCGCGATCTCGTCCGCCGCAGCCGCCAGGCAAGTATGAAAACTGGTCTCCCCAGTAACCAGCAATTCGCATCCATGGTTCCGCGCCGCCAGCAAGAACTGTCCCGCGCTACCACACGCCACCGCCACTCGGTGCACCGGTCGGGTGAGCTGCCCAACCACCTGAAGTCCTTCGATCCCGAGAAACTCCTTAAGTCGATCACCGACTTGGGCGACGGTCTGAGAATCCCCGAGCCGACCCCAACGGCCTGCACCGAGTCCGTCGGGGTCATCCACAGCGGCTTGTAGCGGTGCGATCTCGAGCAATCCCAGCGCCTCTGCCAACTGCTGATTGATTCCGTCTTTCGCCGAATCAAATGCCGTGTGGGGGCTATAGACCGAGATCCCGTCGCCGATCAGCGACAACAGCAACCGTCCGGTCATCTCTTCGGTCGTCAGACGATGCAANGGGCGAAACGGTATCGGGTGATGGGTGACAATCAGGTCCACTTGCTGTTCGATTGCCTCTCGAACACTCTCTGGTGTCACTGTCAGACAGGTCATGATCCGCGCTACAACGCGGTCTGGATCACCGACCAGCAGTCCCACGTTGTCCCAATCCTCGGCCAGGCGGTGGGGTGCCAGCGAGCNCAGGACNGCGCTAACCTCATCAACTGTGCACATACCGATCACACCGCGCCACCCCGAACGTGGCACATGACAAACAGCGAAAAAAACGGACCACTCGATGTCCCCATCCAGCGGTCCGTACAAGAATCAACCCGATGTAAATCCCCAGGCCCAGTGGCTCCCGTCATCGCCGGGGGCTCCGCGGTCGCCAGAGAAAAGTCGTGAGCCCGACCATTACAGGTCCCCCACCTCGGATCCCTAGCTCCTCGCCGCTCTGACCGTTTGCAGCGGACCTGTTCTAGCCAAACAACTCCTGGATCACTTTGCCTCCATTGGCGATCTTCATCGGCCGGCCTGTCGGCGTGGTGAAAGTCGTCTCGAGCGGAATTCCCAGGGACTTAACGACGCTGGCCATGACATCCTGAGACGTGTAGGGGTCGGTGACCACTTCCGTGCCATCCTCACTGGTGGCGCCAACGGCGGTCCCACCTTGGATCCCCCCACCACCAACCACGACACTCCAGGCCCTGGCAAAGTGATCACGGCCCGTATTGCCGTTGATGCGCGGCGTCCGGCTGAATTCACCCATCCAGATGATCGCCGTATCTTGCAGCAGGCCACGTTGCTCGAGGTCTTCCACCAGAGCGCTCATCCCACGGTCCAATTCAGGCAGTTTCTGGTTCTCGAGCGTCGCAAAGATGTTGCTATGGTTGTCCCAGCCACCTAAACCGACTTCCACAAACGGCACCCCAGCCTCAACCAGGCGGCGCGCCATGAGACAACCCCGCCCGAAACCGGAATTACCGTATCGCTCACGTACGGTTTCTGGCTCCTGGGCAACTTTCATCGCCTCCATCTGATCGCTGCTGAGCAGATTCCAGGTCTTGCGAAGAACTTTGCGGTGCTCCTGCGAAGCCGTTCCACGCCGTTGATTGACGAAGCCTTTTTCAATTAGGTCGAGCGTCTCCATTCGCTGTACCAAGCGGCGGTCGTCGAGACTCATTTTCAGATTGCGTACGGTCCCATTGCTATTCACGGAAAATGGCGCCCACGCCATCCCCAGAAAGCCCGGGCCGACGCTCCCACCGCCGACCGTGACAAAGGGCGGGATCTGCAACGTCTCCGAACGCGCTTCGTCTTCCATCAGTACGCGTGATATCACCGAACCATAACCGGGATGTTCGACCCGGCGCTCGGGAACGTATCCAGTATGCATGTAGTAACGACCACGTTGATGGTCCGCTTCACGGGTATTCATCGACCTCACGATAGCCATGTTATGCATCTGTTGGGCCATCATCGGCATATGTTCGCTGATCTGTGCGTTTCCACTCGTGGAAATCGCCTTAAATGGTCCACCCGTGGCAGCACCCGGTTTAAGGTCCCAGATATCCATCGTGGAAGGACCGCCACCCATCCAGAGCAAAATAGCGGCTTTGTGATTGCGACGTAGTTCATCCGCATGGGCGCGAATGCTCTGCCCCAGCGACAAAGCGGGAACCGTCAACGCACAAGATCCAGCCATGTGTTCCATGAAATGGCGGCGCGTCATTCCGTTTGATAGTCGACGTTGCATAATATTTCACTCCCATTCAGAGATTGACGATGTGGTTGTTGAATTGATGTGGTTGTTGAATTAATGCGACGTTCTCCAATTCTTCAGTAGCGGCTAAACCGACACCAAATCGAATCGGAGGCCTTCTCGAAGGCGACTGCCCGACGAAGTCACCTCAATGGTTGATGATGAACTCATTACTGTTCAATATCGCCCACCAGACGTCCTGCATCGCAGCAATTGTCCCTTTATTGATATCACCCTTTTCATCCTGGACGCGCAACACCAACAACCGGTTGGCGCGGTCTACTTCTTCCTGTGACGGTTGCCGACCCAAACCGGCCTGAAACAGATAGTCGATCTTCTTACTGTTCGGAATCTGGCGGCTGCGGGCCAAGTTCCACAGGAATCCCCCCTTGTCCGCACTGGTAGCCTGTTTGATTAAATCACCGTTGAACAGCATCAGCGCCTGCGGAATGGTGCCGTTGAAAATGGTCGCCTCTTCACCTTCGTCATTGCCAAACGCCACGGTGAATTGCTCCAACCACTTGCTCTTCGCCTTTTCCTGCGCCTCGTAGCTCCCCGTCGTCTTGTGGGCCTCGGTGGCAGCCAGAAGAGACTCGTAGAGTTCTTCGGCGCGCATCTGTCGCAAATAGAAACGACTGAATTTTGGGTCTTCACCCAACAGTGGATCATCAAGCGTGACGTTCGTGGCGTTCGACTTACTGGAAAGCGCATACGCCGAGCTGAGGGTAATCCACTCGATCAACTGCTTGAGGTCGTAGCTCGCTTCACGAAACTGTAGCCCTAGGTAGTTCAACAGTTCGGGATGCGTGGGAGAATTGTGCGGCCCCATATCGTCGATCGGTGTGGTGAACCCGTACCCCAAAAAATGACCCCACAGCCGATTGACAACCGCGAGTTCGAGATACGTTGCGGTCATCGCATCGACCGAACGGTCCGTACGCAACATTAAATCGGCTAGCATCTTGCGACGGTTAACGTCTTCCACAAAACCACTGCGAGCGATCGACCGACCGTCGACAAAAACGGGGTAGGCCGCCAGCATCACCGCGTTGCGTTGCTCGTAATAGATTTCCGCTTCTTCGGGTGTCTGGGGAGCACCTTCGCCACCAAAATCTTCATCGACCAATTCCGCTGAATCGACATCACGGGTCCCCGGGCGATAACGCCGCAGTGCGCGCGTCTGACGAAAAAACGCGTTCATCTCCCAGAATTTCTGCTGTTTCCACTCGTTGAATGGATGGTTGTGGCACTGTGTGCACTGCACCTGTAAACCGAGGAAAATGCGCGCCGTGGCCGCGGTGGCCAATGTGCCCTTTTCTTCATTCACCTTCATCGCCAGAAAATTCGTCGCCCCGTTGAATTGGTTCCCGCCCGGTCTGCCGCTACCGACCGCCGTCACTAGATCGTTCACCATGCCGTCGTAAGGGCGATTGCGAGCGAAACAATCGCGCAGATATTTCTGCATCCCCTCGCGGCTGGTAAGAGAATTGCGTTCGGTGCCACCACTG
>PADE01000040.1 GCA_002702965.1 Planctomycetaceae bacterium | reverse complement strand
CCGGCGACGGCGTCACGGCCGACCTTTTTCAGTTCTCGATCGCGTAGACTGAGACCCCATCGCTGATTGGCCATCTTTGTCAGCGCCGCCCAATTCCATTCGCTCTGGTCGGCATCCTCCGGCAGATTCTCGTCGACCGCTTCGCGAGCCACTGTCTCTGCCATTCGCTCGGCTTGATCTTTCGCGTACTCGACGGCATCCGCAAATTCCATTTCCTGAAACATGTCTTTGTCGAATAGCGGCTCGTCGGAGCCGGACAAGGCGTGGCTTGCCCAATTAGCAAAGGACCGCGAACCGTAGTCCGGGGCGAGAAAAATGTCCAGATATTGGTCTACCTGTTCGTGAATCGCTTCGATAACCAGGTTTCGACAATTAATACCGTCTAGGATCTGCTGTCGGTACCGATACACCCGCTTGCGCTGTTCATCCATGACTTCGTCGTACTCGAGCAGACTCTTGCGGGCTTCAAAGTGCCGTTCCTCGACCTTTTTTTGCGCTTTGGCGATCCGTTTGCTGACCATCGAGCTCACGATCGGCTCGTCTTCGCGCCAGCCGATCATGGTGAGGGTCTTTTTGACCCATTCACCGGCGAAAATCCGCATCAAGTCATCTTCCAGAGAGAGGAAGAACCGACTGCTTCCAGGGTCACCCTGGCGACCGGTGCGGCCACGTAACTGAAGATCGATACGTCGCGCTTCGTGTCGCTCGGTGCCGATAACGTGCAGGCCTCCAAGGTTCTTGACGGTGTCGCTGGCTTGCTTGAGACCTTCACGGTCCTCGATTTCATTGATCAAGGAGTCAAATTCTTCAGGCGGTACGTCGAGGCGCGTGTCGTAACGGTGTTGTAACACTGACCAGGCCATCGTCTCGGCGTTGCCGCCGAGAATAATATCGGTACCGCGGCCCGCCATGTTGGTGGCGATTGTGACGGCGTTCAGGCGCCCCGCTTGGGCGACGATGTCGGCTTCCCGTTCGTGGAACTTGGCATTCAAGACCTCGTGCTTGATCCCGCGCTTGTCGAGTAATTTGGAGAGCCGCTCGCTTTTCTCGATCGAGACGGTGCCGACCAGAATCGGTCGACCTTTACGTTGTATACGAGTCTTGTCCGACAACGGAATGGTAACGTTTTGTTTTTTCTGCCGAGGTCTGAATTCGATCGATCCGTCGCCTTGTGAGACGATCTCACCTATGAAATCCTCTTTATCCGTCTCCACGATATCCCACTTATGGAAACGCTCGATCTCTTCGGCAACGGCGAGGAACTTTTGTTTTTCGGTTCCGTAGATAACGTCCTCGTGTTCGTCGCGTTGTAACTTCCGATTCGGGGGAATCTCGACGGTGTCAAGTTTGTAAATTTTTGCGAACTCGGCGGCTTCAGTCATCGCGGTTCCGGTCATCCCACAGGACTTCTTGTACAGTTTGAAGAAATTCTGCAGCGTAATCGTCGCGAGTGTTTGTGTTTCGTCCTTGATCTTGACTCCCTCTTTGGCTTCGATCGCCTGGTGCAGCCCGTCGCTCCACTGGCGGCCTTCCTGGAGTCGGCCCGTGTGATCGTCAACGATCACAACTCGGTCCTCTTTGACGACGTACTTGACGTCGCGTTGATACAAATGGTGCGCTTTCAGCGCATTGTCAATGAGGTGCGGCCAATCCATATTGCCGGCGGTATAGAAGCTCTCGACGCCAGCTAATTTTTCCGCAGCTCGGATGCCCCCGTCGGTGAGATGCGCCGTGTGGTCTTTCTCATTAACCACGAAGTGATCCCCGATCTTCAACTTGCGAGCGATCACATCGGCGTTGTCATAGCGCCGTTTGTCGCTGAACGCAGAGCCGCTGATGATCAGAGGGGTACGCGCTTCGTCGATCAGGATATTATCGACTTCGTCGATAATGGCGAACTTAAGTGGTCCCTGGGATTGTTGCAGATGTTTCGGATAGCGTTCGTCGTCCCGCGCTGCGGGTCGCATGTTATCACGGAGGTAATCAAAGCCGAACTCGTTGTTGGTCCCGTAGGTGATGTCACAGGAGTACGACTCTTGACGGTCTTCTACCGGCATGTTGCTTTGGATCGTTCCCACCGTAAGGTCGAGCCCGCGATAGATGGGACCCATCCACTCCATGTCTCTTCGCGCCAAGTAGTCATTGACCGTGACCACATGAACGCCCGAGCGGCCCAGCGCGTTGAGATAGGCTGGCAGCGTAGCAACCAGAGTCTTACCCTCACCGGTAATCATCTCGGCAATCTTGCCGGAGTGGAGGACCATGCCCCCGAGCAGCTGCACGTCGTAGTGACGCATGTCGAGAAAACGGCGTCCTGCTTCACGACATGTGGCGAAGGCCTCGACTAACAAATCGTCGAGCGTCTCTCCGGCCTCGAGGCGTTGACGAAGCTTGTGAGTTTGTTCTTTCAGCTCGCTGTCCGACAGCTGCTGGAGTTGCGGCTCCAGAGCATTGATCGCTTCCACCTTGCCCGCCAGCCGGTTCAGTTGTCGTTCGTTGTCGGATCCGAACACTTTGGTCAGCAACCGCTCGGCCACCCCGACCAGGCCGCCGAAAAACGTGCTCAGAAGTTCCCAAATCCGTTCCCAGATACTCATGTTAGCCTTGCAGTTGCGAAACGGGGCAGCGCTGAGAGACCGTGTCGAAGTTGGATTGCTACCCGGTGGCGTTCGATGTCGCCTGAAAACCAACCAATGGAAAGTTTATGGTGGCCGAACGACAGGGTCAACGTGGATCGCGGGGACTCGTTTTTTGATAAGATGGCAATCTCGTGTTGTCGTGCCGAATGCGGGTTTGTGCCGGTTTCGGTCCGCAGGCATCCACCGTGGCAGGAGCTTGCGGGAGTCCAGCCCGACACCCGTTCATTGGCCTATTTGTCCAGTCGTAGTCGTCCAGCAGTAGATTATCTGTGAACAAGTCGCCAACTACGACGGACATTCTTGGACAGCTGGTTGTCTTGGGGTCCGGGACATCGGTCGGGGTTCCGGTTGTCGGCTGCGGATGTGCTGTTTGCCAGGGAGGCGATCCTCGAAACCAACGGACAAGATGCTCGGTTCTGTTGGGCCTCCCCGGCGGGAATCTGCTGATCGACACGTCTCCTGATTTGCGAACGCAGTTGCTGCGGGAGCGGATTGGTATTGTGCACAGCGTACTCTACACACACGGGCACGCCGACCATGTGTTCGGGCTCGATGACCTGCGTTTGCAGCAGTTTTATCTTGGCCATGCGGTCCCGCTGTACTGTGAAAAGGTCGTCGAGGATCGCATCCGACGTTCGTTCGATTACGCGTTCGCCGACCCAAAAACAGCGCATGCAGGAGCGATTCCGCAGCTGGAAATGCACCGCATTTCGACAGCACCTTTCGGTGTGCTCGGGTGTGAGATCGTACCGGTACGACTCGAACACGGACCTCGCTTTGAGACCCTTGGTTTTCGTGTCGGCAACGTGGCTTACTGCACCGATGCCAGCGCGATTCCCGATCAGAGCTGGTCTCGTTTGGAGGGGTTGGAAGTGCTCATACTGGACGCGTTGCGGCACCGACCCCACCCGACCCACTTTTCCATCGATGAAGCCGTCGCGGTTGCAGAGCGGGTGGGTGCACGACGCACTCTTTTTACCCATATTAACCACGAACTCGATCACCACGAGACGAACGCGAGCCTGCCCGCGGGCGTCGAACTTGCTTACGATGGATTGCGGATCGATTTGGTGTGACGACGCGGTATTCGTTTCAGTGGGTCGTCCTGGATCCGACTAGTTGGAAACCGCTTTGTTCCGCGCGCTGAGTTGTTGGATGTAGTCGATCGTAATGGCGAGGACTTCATTGAAATAGTAGTCGCGTTTGACCACTTCTTCGGTCGGTTTTTCATTTCCGTTGGCTTGCGCGTCGAACTGTTTCTCTTCCTCTTTTTCGGCGTTGAGCTCGGCCCGCTGGGCAAAAAAAGTCTCGCCGTGTAGTGAGACGAGCTTCTCCTTTTTGAATTTACGATAGCGCTCGATATTCTTTAACAGGCGGTCAAAGTCTTCAGATGTCTGACGGCGCGCGAGCGACGTCTTGCGTAAGGCTTGCAGCGTCTCAGGGGCGACGAGCTCATACTGTTGGTGTGCGACCGGGTCGATCTTGTCGAAGTCAATCGGGTAATCGAGGTCGCTCTCACCGACATCCATGTGAGTCGAGATCGACGGCAACACGACGTCCGCCAATACACCTCTCTTTTGGGTGCTGTGACCGTTGGGACGGTAGTACTGCTGCATCGTGATTTTCAGAGCGCCCAGGTTGGGGGGGTTCGGGATACGGAACAGCTGTTGACCAAGATCGAGTAGGCTTTGGACTGTCCCCTTACCGTGGGTCGTCGCGTCACCGACTACCAGCCCGCGGCGGTAGTCCTGAATTGCCCCGGCCAGAATTTCACTAGCACTCGCGCTAAACTTGCTCGTCAGGATGACCAGTGGGCCATCCCAGGCCATCCCGCGCTCGGTATCTTCGTACTTTTGGACTCGATCGAGGGCGTCCTTGATTTGCACGACAGGTCCCCGATCTATGAACAAGCCGGTCATACTGATCGCCTCGTTGAGACTCCCGCCACCGTTGCGGCGCAGATCGAGAATGACCGCATCTACCTTCTTCTTGGTAAAATCGTCGAGAATCTTGCGGACGTCGCGTGTGGTGCTACGGTAGTCTTTTTCATTTCTCCGGGCAGCTTCCATGTCCATGTAGAAACTGGGCAGGTCAATCACACCAACTTTGTAGGGATTTCCGTTTGTCTTCTTTCCGTCTTCAAAGATCACGCTCCGCGCTGCGCTGTCTTCCAACTTGATCTTGTCGCGTGTGATGTTGTAGATCTGGGTGTCTCCGCCAGACGCCCCGCGGACGCCGAGGCGGACGACCGTCCCCGCCTTTCCACGAATCAGTTTGACGACGTTGGAGAGCTGCATGTCGACGACTTCGACCATTTTGCCGTCGGCTCCTTGACCGACGCTGACGATCCGGTCCTCCACCTTGAGTTTGCCATCGCGATCTGCAGCGCCCCCCGGGATAATCTTCGAGACCTCGGTGTATCCATCGATAACACGCAGTGCGGCGCCGATGCCTTCGAGTTCGAGCCGCATAATGATCCGGAAGTTTTCGAGCGTTGATGGCGACATGTAGGTCGTGTGTGGGTCGAATCCGGTGGTGAACGACGTCAGGTACATTTCCAACAGCTGGTCGCTATTAGTCTGCAGCATCCGTTTTTCGAAACTTTGGTATCGTCGCGAGAGCTTTTCGATCGCTTTTTCGCCTTCGGTTTTGTCGCTCTTTAGAGCCAGCAGATCGTACTTGATACGCTTCCGCCAGCGTTCGGTCGCCTCTTCGGATGATGCTGAATTCTGGAAGGTCTCTGGGTCGGTAGCGAAATCTTCGCGAATCTCGAAATCATGGGTCAGTTTGAGCAGTTCGTCGACCGCCGCGACGCGCTCGTGAACCCGCTTCAAGAACACATTGAATATCGAGTAGGCGAGCTTGATGTCGCCCCGTTTGATTTGATCGTCCAACTCGTCCTGATGCGTTTGAAACTCGTCGACGTCTGCCTGCAAGAAGTACATCTTCATCGGATCGAGCGTTTTCAAGAATTGTGTGAGGCCACGCCGGGAAATTTCGTCGTCGAGGGGGTGACGCAACAAGTGCTGGCGTTTCATCAGCGAACTGACCACCAGCGTCACGTTGCGGTCATTCGGCTTGGGCCCCTCCAGTTCGGCTATCAGAGAAGATGAGCAAGCGAGCGAACCAACCAGGGCGGCCAGTGGCACTGCGATGCGACGACGAAAGTTGGGCGGGAGTAAACGCATGAGCCGTCCTTTTCTTGGATACCGAGGTCGGGTCGCAGGTCTCGACGCAAGTCGCTCATCTATCAGGAGTTAACAAGACAAGCACCCTTAATGGTAAGCATATTTGCCGAGCGGGACAAGGTCGATGTCCCGTTGGCGCCGCCAGGGCACATCGACCTGGGGGCGGGGCGGGGCTCCCGATTTCGACCCGGTCGATCGCAGCTCGCTCTGTGTCGTGCTGAGGACGTCCACTGCTGTTGCCCGCTGCGCGACCTGAAATCGGTGTCGCCCGTGCGACCTCCTGGATGCGTGGGCAGATGGGCCGTATGCTTTACCGAGTTCCCGTTGTGGAGCGGCTGCAGGGAGATAGTCGTTTCGGCAACGCCATAGGGAGAGAGCGGTCGGGAGTTCTCAATCCGCTGGTTACCCAGGGGGAGCGCCTCTGGCGCAGCGGCGTTCCGGCACCGGTAGGTTTTGTTCCGTGACCGGGCGATTGAACTGTGAATGCCTCGTTGACCATGATTCGTGGGGACCGTTTGGGAATGCAAATGGTCCTCGATCCCGGCACCGAGTTAACGCTCGGTCGCGGCGTCGATTGTGGGATCGTCGTGGTCGATCCGTGCGCCTCGCGAATCCATGCCCGCATTTGTCGTCGCTCTGACGAGTGGTGGCTGTGCGACGACGGCAGCCAGAACGGGACGTTCTTGAATGGTCGGAAAATCGACGAGGCGCCGTTGACCGATGGATGCCGTTTTTGCATCGGCGAGGTTGAGTTCCAATTCGCCGAGCCGGGTGATTCGTCGGCAGACAGCTCGCCCGAGAGCTTGACGCAGGTACTGATGGCCGAGAAGGCGATGCACCCGGGGGAAGGGGTTGATTTTGCCCCGGAGGTGTTGCGAGACCCCGAGCTGGTGCAGGATTGCCTGACGCTATTTCAGCTGAGCATCCGATTGCTGGGTTGCTCGGATCCGGATGAGGTCGTTCGCGTGTCACTCGACTTATTACAGCAGCAGACGCGTGCCTCGCTGGTAGGGTTGCTGTGGGTCGACGACAACGGAGACCTGACGGTCAAGCGATTGCTGCCGGCCGATGTTCGGGATTCCAAACGCAAGGTCCGCCTGAGCCAGACTCTGACCGACCGCGTCTGTCGCCAGGGCCGCGCCGTGTGGGTTGCCAATCAGAAGTCGCAGAAAAAGACAGCCAGTTTGCGGCACTACGCCGACGCGATGTGCGCACCCCTGAGACACGCTCGAACAACCGTGGGAGCGGTACACCTCTATCTCGAGCAAGGACATTTTCGCGACCGAGACTTCCAGATAGCGCGATCGTTGGCAAACCTGTTAGCAGTGGCGTTGATGCGAGCCCGTAAGGAAGCGGTCTTGACAGCGGAGCGCGAGCGATTGGTTGCCAAGGGATCCGATTTCGGTGAATTGATTGGCGAGAGCGTCGCGATGCTCGACCTTAAATCCAAGATCGAGCGTGTAGGACGGGCCACCGGATGCGTCTTGGTTTGCGGTGAGAGCGGGGCCGGAAAGGAACTGGTCGCTCGAGCTCTGCACCAGGCGAGCCTGCGGTCGGGGCGTCCGATGTTGTCGGTGAACTGCGCGGCGATTCCCAGGGAGTTAATGGAGAGTCAACTGTTCGGGCACGCCAAAGGTGCCTTTACCGGCGCAGATGGAAAACGTGTTGGTTGGTTTGAGCAGGCAGATTCGGGAACTCTGTTTCTGGATGAAGTCGGTGAGTTGACGCTCGCCGGCCAAGCCAAGCTGCTGAGGGTGCTGGAAGGGCACCCATTTCAACCGGTTGGAGACACGCGCGAGATTCGAACGGATGTCCGGGTCATCGCGGCGACCAACTCGGACCTCCGCGAATTGGTTGAGGAGAAACGCTTTCGCGAGGACTTGTACTATCGCTTGAGTGTCTTCGAACTAGCGATCCCACCATTGCGAGAACGCGATGGGGACGTCGAGCTGTTGACCGATTTGTTCTTGCAGCATTTTAACTCCCAGCACGGGAAATCCGGGTTGCAGCTCACCACCGATGCCCGCGATTTACTTCTCTCTTACGGGTGGCCTGGGAACGTGCGTCAACTGAGAAACGTGATCGACAGCGCTGTCGTGATGGCAGATGGTGAGGAAATCCGAGTGGGTGATTTGGGGATTCGTGAAGAAGCTGCCGAACGTCCCCTCGATTCACTGCGCCTGGACGACTGGGAGCAACGGCTCATTCGGGACGCCCTAGTGCGCGCCGACGGTAGCGTGCGCGAAGCGGCGCAGCTATTGGGAATCGGGCGGGCGACGTTGTATCGGAAGATCGACGATTACGGTATCCAACGGTGACGGTCCGCGCGACTGCCGGTCGGGTCCGCGGTCCGCCGGTAGGACGGTCTGGGTTGTTCGAGCGGACCCGCCTATTGGCGTCTCACAAGACCCTGTCGAGACGACGTGAATTGAGAGACAATGACGAGACCTGCGGGTGTGCACGAGTCGCCCGAGCCGCTGGGTTTGGAGTTGATCGATGAGCATGAAACTACACGGTACAACGATCTTAACGGTTCGACACGGTGGCGTCGTGGCCATGGGTGGCGACGGTCAGGTCACGTTGGGAGATTCCGTGATGAAATCCGACGCCACCAAGATTCGCCGCCTGTCAGACGGCGCAGTGTTGTGTGGATTTGCAGGCGCGACCGCCGACGCGTTTGCGCTGCTAGAGCGCTTCGAGGGACATCTCAAGGACCACCCCGCTAATATCGTACGGGCGGCCACCGAGTTGGCCAAGCAGTGGCGGACCGACCGAGTACTGCGACGGCTCGAGGCGATGATGACGGTCGCGGATGACACCACGACACTACTGGTAAGTGGTACGGGCGATGTGGTTCAACCGACGGACGGAATCATCGGAATCGGGTCAGGGGGGAATTACGCGTTGGCGGCGGCTCGCGCCCTCGTAGCACACGCGTCGCTCGACGCTGCTGAACTGGTCCGCGTTGCGCTGACGATCGCGGCGGGCATCGATATTTACACGAATACGCATTTTGCCGTGGAGGAATTGGCGTGCTCAAGCTGAATGGCCAAACGGGGGTTGCCAGCCAACCGTCGCAAAATCTCACCCCGCGCGAAGTGGTCGCCGAGCTCGACAAATATATCGTCGGTCAGGACGATGCTAAACGCGCAGTTGCGATTGCGGTTCGTAACCGCTGGCGGCGCCAACAACTAAGCGACGAGATGCGGGCGGAGGTCGCGCCCAAGAACATTTTGATGATCGGACCGACGGGAGTTGGTAAGACCGAGATCGCCAGGCGTTTAGCAAAGTTGACGGGCGCCCCGTTCATCAAAGTCGAGGCGAGCAAATATACCGAAGTCGGTTATTACGGACGCGATGTCGAGAGCATGATTCGGGAACTCGTCGATAACGCGATTGTGTTGGTTCGTGAGCAGGAACGCAGTAGTGTGGAAACGGCCGCGGGTGAGCGCGCCGAGGAACGGCTGCTCGATTTGATTGCGCCGCAACCTCTGAACCTCGGAGGTGACGATGAGGAGGCGTCGCGACAGCAGTACCAAAGGACGCGTGAAAAAATGCGGGCGATGCTGCGAACGGGGGAACTCGATCAGCGCCAAGTGGAAGTCGAAGTCGAGAAAAAAGCGGTGCCGATGATGGTCGGACCGATGGGAATGGAGAACATGGATTTTGATGTTCAGGGACTGTTCGACAAAATCATGCCTAAGAACAGCGTCCACCGCGAGGTGAGCGTTGCAGAGGCTCGCAAAATCCTGTTCGAGCAAGAGTGCGACAGCCTACTCGATTCGGAGAAAATCAACAGCACGGCGATTGACCTCGCAGAGAACGTGGGGATTGTCTTTTTGGATGAGATCGACAAAGTCGTCGCCAGTGAGTCCAAGTCGGCGGATGTGTCTCGCCAGGGTGTGCAGCGAGACCTGCTTCCAATTGTGGAGGGTACGACGGTACAGACGCGCTATGGGCACGTGAGTACCAATCACATTTTGTTTGTGGCAGCGGGTGCTTTCCACCGNGGTAAGCCGAGTGACCTAATGCCCGAGCTTCAGGGCCGCTTTCCGATTCGGGTGGAGTTGAGCGATCTCACCAAAGAGGACTTCATGCGCATTCTGCGTGAGCCGCAAAATGCGCTGACGCACCAGTACACGGCGCTGCTTGACACCGAAGGGGTGCGGTTGGAGTTCACCGAGGATGCGATCGAGGCCTTGGCGAGTTGCGCGTTCCGTGTGAACCAGTCGACCCAGAACATCGGCGCCCGNCGACTGTACACGATGTTGGAACGTCTGCTCGAAGAACTGAGCTTCGAGGCGCCCGACATGCAGATGGGTAAAGTCGTCATCAATGCGGCGTATGTCGGGGAGCGGCTGGCGGCGATTTCAGAAGATGAGGACCTTAACAGGTTCATTCTGTAATCGCGTCTGCCGCCGTAGAGGGGGCTGGCGACCCGGACTTTTGGGAGTGGCTCGTGTCGTCATAGAATCGACGTGCGACTTCATTGAGATGGAATGCGAGCCACTCGCTGCGGGTGTAGATTGCGTGACCCGCCAGGTGTTGCGCGGGCGGCCCCGACGGCTGACCGTAGTCGACCAGCAGTGTCTGTCCGTCGTCGGCGACACGGCCGCCTCGATCCAGATGGGTGAACAGCTCGCGACTCGGAACTCCCGCCTGGAACAAGCGGTGCAAGCCCCTGTCGGCGAGACGCGCTCGCCAGGAGAAGATGCTAGGTGCCCAATTCGTGCCAGCGATCCCTAGTTGTTGAACAAAGTCTCCATGCTCGGCCTGCAACACATCGGCTGCGCTGATCGGGTAGGGAGCTTGGTCGGCACGTCGGTCGGCAGAGGGACGATGGTAAACAAAATGTAGTAACCGATTTGTGACCGCGGTATCCCATCCGTATCGAACTGGGGTCCCAAAGGTGACGATGTCGAAGGTGNGTTCGGGGAAGNCCTGTCCCGGGTCTCGCAATTGACGCCGTGCTGATCGCCAAGCCCGGGTGTCGATGTGCCGGCTTCCAGGCCAGCGGTAGAAGCGGCTGACCGTCTTGAAGAACAGGTGACGGAAATCCCCGTTGCTTCCCAGCAGGTTGGTCAACAGCGCCAGTAGATTGCCTCCGTGGCTATGTCCCCAACAGAGAATGCGACCGGGTCGCAACTGTCGCCAGCGGGTCAGTTGTCGCACCAGCTGAATCGCCCCGTCGGCTCGGCCCAGGTGGTGGTTTTCACCGGACCAGGAAAACAGCTGGACCGGGATGTGTGCACCACCTGCCTGGTTGACAGCCTGNTCCAGGCGCTGCGCGTACTGGGGTGTGTAGTTGCCTGCGTCCTGAATGAGCGCGTCGGCCAACTGCTTTGACGACTGTTTGAGCCATGCGCCTGCCGGTGGCCAGGCCCGCGCCAGTTTCCGGAACAGTCCCAGCGCATCATTGCCCACGAACGTCCCGTGAATCAGCACGATGGCCGATACGCGTGCGCGCTGCAATCGCAACGCGGCGCCGCGTGTCTCACCTAGCGCTGCAGGGTTCCTCAAATCCGATTGGTGCGGCGTAAGCAACTNGAACCGGGAATGCTCCGGGTGACGGTACCGCTGGTGGCGAAAATGGTTTTCGCGAGGCATCGCTTCATGGTGGTAGAAGGTGCCTCGCCCGTCAAGACAATGGCGCCGTAGCGAAAGATGGGAGGCATCTCGGAATGACCGTTGCAGAGTCAGAGGGCCGGTTTGAGCCAGCGGGCTGTCTCCGCGGGACCTCGGGTCCGACTCGACACGCTAGTCCAGCGCGCAACATCCAATACAATGTGGTCATGTGTGCCCGTTTCACACTACGAACTGCGCCGCGATGGCTTTCCCAGAGTTGGCTCGGTGGCGACTGGGACTCTTTCACACCTCGCTACAATATCGCCCCGAGCCAGGAGGTTGCAGCGTTTCGATACGGGGTTGCGCCGCGCGGTCCGGACTTGGTGATGTTGCGTTGGGGTTTGCAGCCGGTCGCGGTGCCCGGATCTACCGCCCGCAGCTTGCGGATTAACGCACGGTCTGAAACGGTGCACCAAAAGGTTTCGTTCCGAGAGTCTTTTCGCTTGCGCCGTTGCGTGGTACTGGCTGACGGATACTACGAGTGGCGTCGCAGTGGGGGGGGCCGACAGCCCTACTTTGTCCGTTTGCGGGATGACCGCGTGTTCGGTTTCGCGGGGATCTGGGAATCCTGCCGAGAACCAGGTGGTGCTGAATTCGAGGCGTGTGCCATTCTCACCACCGATGCGAATCCGCTGACGCGGCGCATTCACGCACGGATGCCGGTCATTCTCCAACGCGGCGGGATCGAACAGTGGCTCGATCCCGACCTCGATCAGGTGGATTCGCTACATCCGTTGATGCGGCCCTTGGCGGCGGCGAAGTTGACCCTCGAGGCGGTCAGCAAGTATGTCAATCACGTCGTCCACGAGGGTCCCGAATGTATCCAATCGGTGGATCCACTGGTACAAAGAGACTTGTTCTAGATGTCCGACCGGGTAGAGAAGGGGGCGTTCTAGGCTGATTTGGAGGGCCGATTTCGCTGTGCGGGAGGATCGGCCTCACGGTGGATCTGGGCACCGGGACCGGTCGCATTTGTCGCGACAGGTCGTGGGCGATCACATTGCGGGGGTGACTGCCCGACGAGGCCATGCGATTGCATCTCTCCCTGCTCGAAAATTCGGTTCATGCGCCAGCTAGAGGAAAGTCGACATGTCTCAGACACTGTACAGAACCTTGTGTGAACACGTAGCAGAAACGGCCCGCCTGGTGACGGTCAGGGAACTGCTCGAGTGGGATGAACGCACGATCATGCCCACCGCGGCGGGACCCTATCGCGCGGAACAAATCACCTTGCTTTCGCGGATGATCCACAGCCGTCGGACCGATCCGGTGTTGGGTGATTGGTTGCAGCAGTTGGCCGAGACCGAGGTGATAGCTGAACCCCACAGTCCGCAGGCGACAACGGTTCATCGATTGCAACGCGACTTTGACCGTCAGACCAAACTTCCTGCGTCGCTAGTGGAAGAGCTGTCACGGCAAAGCATTCTGGGTCAACAAGCGTGGGTTCTGGCTCGTAAGAATGATGATTTTCAGACATTCCAACCGGTGTTAGAGCAGATTGTCGACCTCAAGCGCCAGGAGGCGGCAGCGGTCGGTTTTGATGACTGCGCTTACGACGCGCTACTCGATGAGTACGAACCCGATGAGACCACCGCGAACCTGACTCGCGTCTTCGCCGCACTACGCGCGGAATTGGTACCCTTGATCGCGGCGATCCGCTCCAGTCAACGTGGTCCCCAGACCGATTGT
Source organism: Planctomycetaceae bacterium (assembly GCA_002702965.1). GTDB lineage: Bacteria > Planctomycetota > Planctomycetia > Pirellulales > Pirellulaceae > UBA9264. The sequence goes on along the minus strand of PADE01000040.1, from coordinate 1,368 downwards.
CTGCACGGTGACTTTCCGATCGATGCGCAGGAGAAATTTGGCCGGCAGGCGGCGACGCAAATCGGCTTCGATTTCGCTCGGGGCCGGTTGGACGTGACGCATCATCCCTTCTGCACGACGATGGGACCGCGTGATTGTCGAATCACGACGCGTTATGACCCCCGTTTTTTCTCGACCGCGTTTTTTGGGATCTTGCACGAAGCGGGGCACGGCATCTACGAGCAGGGGCTACCAGCGGACCACTTTGGTCTGCCGCCGGGGATGTACTGCTCTCTGGGAATTCACGAATCGCAATCGAGATTATGGGAAAACTTGGTCGGTCGTAGTTTCGCCTTTTGGCAGTACTTTTTTTCTCGGGCCCGCGACGTGTTCCGAGCCTCGTTGGGGGACGTGAAACTCGAGGAATTTGTCGGTGCGGTGAACGCCGTGTGCCCGTCGCTGATTCGAGTTGAAGCAGATGAGGCGACGTACAACCTGCATATTATAATCCGGTTTGAATTGGAGCAGGCGTTGATCAGCGAGCAGCTCGCGGTTGCCGATCTTCCGACCGCTTGGAACGAGAAATATCGAGAGTACCTAGGAGTCGAATCCCCCAATCATGCCGACGGAGTGCTGCAGGACATCCATTGGAGTTCGGCGGCGATCGGGTACTTTCCCACCTACGCGCTCGGAAATCTCTACGCGGGCCAGTTTTTCGAAGCGGCGCAGCAGTCCCTAGGGGATCTCCAGGCGACGCTGGCCGCGGGTGACTTTACGCCCTTGCGCGATTGGCTCGGCGAACGAATTTACCGACGTGGCCAATGTTATTCGGCAGCGGAACTCGCCGAGCAGGTCACGGGAAAACCGCTTTCACACGAACCACTAATGGCGCATCTGCGCAACAAACTGGAGCCGTTGTACGGACTGGTGTAAACGAAGTGGGGGTTTGCGCGGCGGCGATCGACCGATGAGCCCAACGTCACCGCGGTGTCTTGTAAAGGCCATGACGACCGGGTCGTGAGCCGCGCGTGTGGTGGTCAGGAGACGCGGGGAGGTGGAACGGGATCTGCGTACTTCGGGACTTCGGGCTCGGGGATCTCTTTCAACAGCCGGACAATGATCGCCTCGGTGTCGAGTCCCTCCGCTTGCGCCTGAAAGTTCGTACTGATGCGGTGTCGCAGTACGGGTTGCGCGACTTTGCGGACGTCGTCTAGCGCCACCGAAAAACGACCATCCATTGCGGCCAATGCCTTTCCACCGTTGATGAGAAATTGACCCGCTCGAGGACCGGCCCCCCAATCGACCAGTTCACGCACGAACTCGGGTGCTGATTCATCCTGGGGTCGTGTGGCGCGCACTAACCGTGAGACGTACTTCACGACGTATTCA
>PADE01000039.1 GCA_002702965.1 Planctomycetaceae bacterium | reverse complement strand
TGTTGTTGGCATGCGTTGTTGTTGGCATGCGTTGTTCGGTATCGACCGCCAGCAGCCGGACAGAATCGACAGCAAACAAGCCTTAATTCTAACGGCCACGGTCGCGACCGAATACGACCACCGACGCCGCGCTTCGAGACCGGCCCAGGTAGTGGGCTTGCCAAATTCGCGCGACGCCACCGGGGCCGTTGCTTGACCCGCTTTTCACTCACTGATACACTGCGCACCCCCTCAGGCGGGGTCGTTCCGATCCGTCATGCCCGAAACAACGTTTCTCGGGCGTATCTGACAACGTCCTCTCTGGCTGGCAATGGTGGGGCGAGGACTGACCTGTAGTGGGGATTTTGCCGGTCCTGGGCAGCACCGCCTTTCCGGTGACCGGTGCCACCGGCTCCCACAGCTCGCGCATGCGGCCTCCCCGCGCACACGATCGAAGACTCCCCCCGCGGGATCGCCTTGAGACGGGGCTTCACACTCCGACGTTCCTCAACAGTGAGACATTTGATGGCCAAGCCTAAGTCACCCCGGTCCGGTGGAAAGACCACCTACTATTTTGGCAATTCCCGCACGGATGGGGACGGTTCGATGCGCGAGTTACTGGGTGGCAAGGGAGCCAACCTGGCGGAGATGACCGGACTCGGTTTGCCAGTCCCTCCCGGTTTTACGATTACCACCGACTGCTGCGCTCAGTACTATCGCGACGGCCAAATTTTGCCGCCCGCACTCATCGCGCAGGTCAAGAAAAACATCCGGACCCTCGAACGGGAATTGAATAAGCGATTTGGTGACGGTCGCAACCCGCTGTTGGTCTCGGTGCGCAGCGGGGCAGCGGTTTCGATGCCTGGCATGATGGACACCATTCTCAATCTGGGTCTGACCGACGAATCGACCGCGGGGTTGGCAACCGCTTCCGACAACCCACGTTTTGCGTACGACGCGTACCGCCGTCTGATCAATATGTTCGGGGGCGTGGTGATGGGTGTCGAACACGAGCACTTCGAAGAGGCCTTCGCGAGAATCAAGAAAAAGCACCGCGTCCAGCTGGACACCGATGTCCCCACGGAAGGTCTGGAAGAACTCTGCACAGCCTACAAAAGAGTCTACCGCCGCCATACCAAAACCGATTTTCCCCAAGATCCGTTTCAGCAGTTGATCCTGGCGATCGAAGCGGTGTTTAAGAGCTGGCACACGCCGCGCGCCATTCGCTACCGAGAGGTAGAAAATATCCAAGGACTGCTGGGGACCGCGGTCAACGTCCAGTCGATGGTCTACGGAAACATGGGAGAAGACTCCGGCACCGGCGTCGCATTTACGCGCAATCCATCAACCGGAGAAAACAAGTTTTATGGTGAATTTCTGGTCAACGCGCAAGGCGAGGATGTGGTCGCCGGCATCCGCACTCCACAGCCTGTTGCGGAAATGCCCGACTGGCGTGCGACCCAGATGCCAGACATCGGACGCCGCGTCCACAAGCAGTTGCTCGAAATCAAGCAGATCCTCGAAAAACATTACCGCGACATGCAGGACATCGAATTCACGATCGAGCGAGGCTCGCTGTTCATGCTGCAGACACGCAACGGCAAACGGACCGGCGCGGCCGCCGTCAAAGTCGCCTGCGATATGGTCAAGGAAAAACTGATCGACCGACCGACCGCGCTGAACCGAATCCCAGCGAACGATCTGACCCAATTGCTACTGCCCAGTTTTGACCCCGTCGCCCAGTCCAAAGCCGACGTCCTCACTCAGGGCCTGCCCGCCTCCCCGGGAGCCGCGGTTGGCAAACTGGCGTTTTCCGCCGAGGAAGCCGTGCAACGCACTGAGGCTGGCGAGTCGGTCCTACTGGTGCGCAACGAAACCAGCCCCGAGGACATCGATGGAATGCACAGCGCAGCGGGAATTCTCACCAGCACCGGTGGAATGACCAGCCACGCGGCCGTCGTCGCCCGCGGCTGGGGGCGCTGTTGCGTGGCCGGCGCGGGGGCGGTGCAAATCAATGAAAAGGCTCGCAAAATCACCGTCGCCGGGGAGACTTTCAGCCACAAAGACACACTCTCGATCGATGGATCAACGGGCGAGGTCATGGTCGGTCGCATCGCCACTACGGAGCCCGCGCTCTCAGGAGATTTTGCGCGGATCATGAAATGGTCAGACGAAACGCGCCGGTTGCTGGTCCGCACCAATGCAGATACGCCCGAAGATGCTCGGCGCGCCCGACAATTCGGCGCTGAGGGAATCGGCCTGTGCCGAACCGAACATATGTTTTTTCAAGACGACCGAATCACCGCGATGCGGCAGATGATCCTGGCCGACAGCGAATCCGATCGGCGCAAATCGCTCCGTAAACTGCTCCCCTTTCAGCGGCGGGATTTTGTTGGCATCTTCACCGCTATGAAAGGGCTCCCGGTGACCGTGCGATTGCTCGATCCCCCACTCCACGAATTTCTGCCCCATGACCCCAAGGCGCAGGCCGAGATGGCAAAGTTATTGGGCGTGCCCACCGCCGAGGTCAAATCGCGCGTCAACCAACTCCACGAGCAGAATCCAATGCTCGGCCACCGGGGCTGCCGTTTGAGTGTCACGTATCCGGAAATTCTGGAAATGCAGGTTCAGGCGATCGTCGAAGCGGCCATCACGTGCAAGAAGAAGCGTATCGACGCCCGCGCCGAAATCATGATCCCGCTGGTCGGCACCGCCGCCGAACTCGCGCTGTTGCGATCCCGGACGGAGACCAAGATCCGGGAAACCCGTAACGCCAGGAAATACAAGGGCAAGCTGGCTATTCTGATCGGTACGATGATCGAGATTCCCCGGGCCGCCTTGACGGCCGATGAAGTGGCAGATCACGCTGATTTTTTCAGCTTCGGCACGAATGATCTGACCCAGATGACCTTCGGCTACAGCCGCGATGACATCAATGGTTTCTTACCGGACTACCTGCGTCAGGAACTTCTCCCCTGCGACCCCTTTCAGTCGCTCGATCAGACAGGTGTGGGACAACTCGTCTCCATGGGTGTGGAAAAAGGGCGCGCCACACGTGGCGACCTCAAAGTCGGCATTTGTGGCGAACACGGCGGCGATCCGGCGTCGATCGATTTTTGTCACCGAGTCGGACTCGATTACGTCAGTTGTTCTCCGTTCCGAGTACCCATTGCCCGCCTCGCCGCCGCTCAGGCAGCTCTACGCCAGGACCGCTGATGGCAATCGCGGTCGGGCAACACGCGGATCTCGCCGGCGACTGTAATTCTGAGCTTGGCCCAGTGCCCAGTTCCGCTATACTCCTGCTCCATTTCACTTTCAGGAGTTCACTTTCAGGAGGTGTGCGGATTGATGGGGCTGTCTGGGAGAGTAGAGGGATGGTGGTTCGTTTTCGCCACCTGTTGGCTAGCCGGGTGTGGTACGACCAAGACACAGAAAGCCACGGAGCAACTGCTTCTCTCCGACGCCATTGACCAATCGGTGGCGAGCCTCGACTTTCGTGCTCTGTCCGGTCAACCGGTCTATCTCGACACCAATTTTCTGCCACCACCTAAGAGTAGCGACCTCGTCGGCGCCAACTACATGACCAGTGCGCTGCGCCAGCAATTATTGGCTGCGGGCTGTCTGTTACAGGAGTCAGAAAACGACGCGGTCTACGTTGTCGAGCCTCGAGTCGGTGCTTTGGCAACCGACGGCCACGACCTGATGATCGGAATTCCGGCCAGCCACGCCCTTAGTTCCGCCAGCTCGTTAGTCGCCGACGGCCCGCGTCTGCCGATCTTCCCCGAAATCGCACTGGTGCGACGAGAAAATAAGAAAGCGTCTGCCAAGATCGCGGTCTTCGCGTATCACCGTGAAACGCGGAAGCCGGTCTGGCAGTCGGGAATTGCTCAAGCCCACTCCACGTCGACCAACACCTGGCTGGCGGGGGCGGGGCCGTTCCAACGCGGCTCGGTCCACGAAGGAACCCAGTTTGCGGGCTCCCGTTTCTGGGCGCCCCTCATAAACCAACGTTACCAGGAAAGCCCTGTGGCCAACGTCCGCGAAGCGGTCTCCTATTTTCGGGAAACTGAGTTTACCCGGGCGGCGACGGAAAACACGAAGGCGGTCAAAGCCGCTATTTTCGACGACGATTACGAGACCGCGCCGCTGCCAACGGACCCCGCCGAAACGGAGCAGACAACCGACGTCGCCCGACCGCTGGAGCAAGGCGACTAACCCCTCGAAACACGCCAAGATTTATGTCTCTGGATGGTTCGCCTCGGATCTTGATTACCCGCGTCAGCGCAGTCGGCGACTGCATCTTGACTCTGCCCATGCTGTGCGCGCTGCGACAGAACTACCCCGACGCCATGCTCGCCTGGGTGGCAGAACCCGGGCCAGCGCAACTGCTCGACGGTCACCCCGACCTGGACCAGTTGATCGTCGCTCCCAAGGGTTGGCTTCAATCACCCGCCACCATTCTCCAGCTACGCAAACAGCTGCGGCAACTGCGGATCGAGACGGTTCTAGATCCGCAGAGCCTGACGAAGAGCTCCGCGCTCGGCTGGCTTTCGGGCGCCCGTCGACGGATTGGCTTTGCTCGACCGCGGGGACGTGAATTGGCGTGTTGGCTGAACCGTGAAAACCACACCGCAACGGCACTTCATATCGTCGACGCGCAACTGGAGTTGCTTAAACGACTCGACGTCGCGTCGAGCCGGGTCGAATTTCGCCTGCCTACCGATCCCGCAGCGGAACAGGTGGTGGACCAGTTTTTGCGCCAGGCCCACCTCGGCCAAGGATTTGTCGTCCTCAATCCGGGGGCCGGTTGGAAATCGCGCGTGTGGCCGGCGGAACATTACGGACTGCTGGCGCGCGCACTGGGAGAGCAATTGAACATCCCCTCGGCGGTCGTCTGGTCCGGCGACGAGGAACGCTGTGCCGCGCAACGAATCCGCGAAAAGTCGGCCGGACACGCCATCCTGGCACCTCGGACGAACCTGCGCGAGCTGGCCGCCTTACTGGAGCGGGCGCGACTTTTTGTCGGCTCGGACACGGGACCTTTACACTTGGCGGGCGCGGTCGGCACCCAGTGTGTGGGGCTTTACGGAACCACCCACCCGAGTGCATCGGGACCCTACGGAGAGACCCATCAAGTGGTCCAAGCATACTTCCAGGAATACCGCCGCAGCCGAGCGCGGCGCCGCGCATCAAACGACGCGATGCAGGCCATCACACCCGATCGGGTGTTTGCCCGTTGCCGGGATCTCCTGAGCGACGCGCAGCACAGAGCGAACGACGTGGAGGCCGCTTGAGCGCCGACCGGACAGCGTCAGAGAATTTCTAGTACGCGTTCGGGGGGCCGACCCAATCGGGCCCCAGCCGCCGAGACCACCACCGGACGCTGCATGATTTCCGGATGGGCGGCAAGACGGGCAATCCAGCCAACATCATCTCGCGGGTCGGGCAAATCCAGAGAACGGTTTTCTCGAGGGCGGACCAAATCCCTTGGTGACAACCCCAGCTGCTCACTGAGCTCGGTCAACGCGGCTTCGTCGAGGGGGTTCTGAAGATACTCCACGATGGTCGGTTCAATTCCACGTTCCCGCAGCAGAGCCAGTGTCTGTCGGCTTTTGGAACAACTCGGGTTGTGGTAGATCGTCACTCCCGACATACGGCTTCTCCCGCCGGTCTGGCAAATCCGCACGACTCTCGATTTGCTCTATAATCCGATAATCTGGAACCCTGTCAACTTCCCGGCGCAACAGCGCTGGATCGGTCGGTGGCGTTGCCCGATCTCGGCCAACGCGCTCCCAGACGGCCGGCTCATCGCGCCGTCAAATCCCGCGAGACAACCCGTTGCAGACTTGCCGCTATTGGATTTTCGCTTGCTGCTCCTGGCTACTAAGCTCCGCTGTCGTCGGCGCCGATGGCTGGCCACAGTGGGGTGGTCCCGATCGCAACTTCGAGGTAGTCGGACCCCCGCTGCGCGAACGCTGGGCCGAGGGTGGTCCCGCTCGTATGTGGACTCGACCTCTGGGTGACGGTTATGCCGGGATCGCCTATTCAGACGGGCGATTGTACACGATGTACCGAAGCGACGAGCGCGAGTCCATCGTGGCACTCGACGCCCTCACGGGTCGCACCGTCTGGCAACGCGACTACCCTGCTCCGTTTCTACCCGACACCGATCTACAACCCGGCCCTGGACCACATGCGACGCCACTGGTGATCGGCGACCGACTTTGCACCGCCGGGGTGACCGGGATTGTCCACTGCCTTGAGTTGCAGACCGGCGAGGTCATCTGGCGGCGTAATCTGGTCGACGACTTTGCGGGGACGATTCTCTTCCGGGGCTATTCGTGCAACCCGCTGGGGTATGCCAATTCGGTGATCTTGACCGTCGGTGGCGAGGGACAGGGTATCGTCTCGTTGACACTCGCCGAGGGAACGGTGAAATGGAAATCTCAGGATTTCGAAATTTCGCATGCTTCTCCCCTGGTCATTCGCTTCCAGGATCGGGACCAATTAGTAGTGCTCGCCAGTCGCTGTATCGTCGGTGTGGACCCCCACGACGGAACACTTCTGTGGACGCACGACCACCCCACGACGGGAGGCTATATCGCCAGTATGCCCGTGTGGGCCCGGGGTGACCGATTGTTTTTCTCGTTCGCGTACGGCGGCGGCAGCCGTTGCCTGCAACTGACCGGAAAAAATGGCGCGACAACGGTCACCGAGATGTGGCACAACAAACGGATGCGGGTCCATGCCAGTAACGCGATCGCGCGCGGAGACTATGTCTACGCGTCGAGCGGGGACTTCGGTCCCAAGCTGTTTTCCGCGATCCAACTGTCGACCGGAAAACTCGCCTGGCAGCAGCGACTGCTGGGACGATCTAGTCTCGTCAAAGTGAACGACAAATTCGTAATCTTGCGAGAGGATGGGCAGTTGTCGCTAGCGACACTGAGTCCTCAATCGGTGCTGGTCCACGCGCGCGCCCAACTATTTCAGGAGCGGGCCTGGACGCCTCCTACGGTTGTCGGAAACCGCCTGTACATCCGCAATCGAACCGCGATCATGGCCTACGACCTACCGGTGCGCGCTCGCTGAGCAGTCGATCAGTCGCGCGGCTGCTTCGCTTTCTCTGCGGCGCCCCCGAGCCGGATCTCCCACGTTCCGTCTGCATCGGCCCAACCCCGCGCCATGCCCGGGGTACTGAAATCGATCGCGATGTGGCCCCGGTGATCGACCGCTATCACCCCGCCGTCGCCCGGCTGTAGGGTATCGTGAATCGCCTGTCGTACGGCCGTCTGAACGTCTTCACCCAACAACCGCATGCGGGCCGAGATGCTGTAGGCGATCGCGTGTCGGATAAACTGCTCACCGATTCCCGTACAGGAAACCGCGCAGGTCGCATTGGCTGCGTAGGTGCCGGCCCCGAGAATCGGCGAGTCGCCAATCCGTCCGTATTGCTTATTACTCAAACCGCCCGTGGAGGTAGCCGCCGCGAGGTTTCCCTGTTGATCGAGGGCCACGCATCCCACGGTTCCCAGATATCGCTCGCCGTGAAATGCCCCGTCATCCGGCGCCGCGGACCGCCGCCCGTCAGGCGGTTGCCCTCCGCGATTGTCATTGTTTCGCCGCTCGCGCTCGCGTCGGATGCGTTCAAAACGGCGCTGCGCGCGCGGCGTGGCAAAATAACTCGGATCTACGCGATCGACTCCCATCCGGATCGCGAACTGATCTGCCCCATCTCCCGCCAGCAGCACGTGCCGCGTCCGCTGCATGACTAATCGCGCCAGTGAAATCGGATTCTTGACCCGCGTCACTCCCGCTACGGCGCCCCCGGAGAGATCGCGTCCGTCCATGATCGACGCGTCGAGTTCACAGCTGCCGACGCTATTGAAAACGGCTCCCTTACCCGCGTTGAACCGCGGATCATCTTCGAGAAGACGCACCACGTGCTCGACCACCTCGACACTACTTTTGCCTGCCGCCAACCAGTCGCGCCCGCGCCGCAACGCAGCGCTCAACGAAGTGCGATAGGCCGCGCGTTCGTCGCGAGACAATCGGTCAGGCGCCTGGCCGGCCCCACCGTGCAAGGCGATCGCAAAACGGGGAGACGGCTCAGGGCGCGGGGGCTCTTCCGCCGGCAACCATCCCGCCCCGGATTCCCATCCAACCGCACCCAGCGCCGCCAGAAAAACCAGCAGCCAATCGCAGAGGACGTTGTCAGTGATTCGCCGTCGCCAGAGTTTGTGGTGCATCGGTTCCCCCGTCAGTTGATTGGACACCTGTCAAGCCACCGGTCGTGCCAAGACGGCGAGCGAAACCGAGAAACCGGCACGCCACAGGCACGTGCGGGCCGGTTTCTCGATCGTTGCGTTTGCATCCTGGAATACTTGCCTGTTATGTTAATGCAATCTGGCGTGCATGTCGGTCCGCCAAGCGGTCGGTAACGCGCCGGAGCGGGCCAGCAGCATGGTCGAGGCCGCCCTCCCGACGTCGGAAAGGTGGATTCGCTTCGGCCGGGGGAGAGCCCGCAGCATGAAAGAAGTAGGAAACGCCGTTTCCCACGAACAACGCGCCTCATCAAGCCAGGAGAATCCCGTGAACACACCGTTTTGTTTCGCCGGTCGGTCAGGTGACGCTTGTCGCCGGAACGCACTGCCGTGGCACGCGGTCTGCCTGGTTTGGCTGGCGATCATATCGATCGGCAAGGCCTGTGATACTCCAGTCTACCGCTACGCGATGTACCGCTGGAATCCGGCTCCGTACGAAGTCTACTATTTCCATGACCAACCGGTCACGGATGACGACCGCGCACTGCATGCTCTCATTGAGCAAGTGTCTGAGAAGCGGGACGCGGCCGCCAATCTGAGTTTGATCCCCGTCGATCTGGCCCGCGACCCCGACCTAAAAACCGTTCCGCCGGATATCCGTAAGCTCTGGAAGTCGATCGATCCCAAAGCGCTCCCCTCATACCTGGTTTGGGCACCACCTTCACGCGACCGCCGACAGGACCATGGCGCCATTATTTCGGGGGCCCTAGACAGTGCCACGCTCCAAGCTCTGATCCACTCTCCCGCCAGAGACCAGGTCGCACGGCAACTTGAAACTGGNAAAGCCGGCGTGCTGCTGCTGTTGGGTGGGAAGGACGACGCGGAAACGGCGCGTGCCCGCCAGGTCGCCGAGCAACTCGTCGACGGTCTCTCTTCGGGAAAGCTGTCGCTGCTCAGTAGCCCTCCCGCAGATCCTGCAGAGGAAGGGAAACCAGGTCCCACCCCTCCACAGGTCGGACTCCAGGTGATCGATCGACAAGATGTTTCCGAACAGTGGCTGATCAAGACGCTGTTCGCCGTGGAAGATGGTCTACAGGAAATCGACAAGCCGATGATCTTCCCAATATTTGGTCGCGGCCGCGTGCTCCCTCCCTACATCGGCGCAGGGATCACTCAAGAGTTGCTCGTGGAGTGTCTCGAGTTCATCGCGGGCCCCTGCTCTTGTACGGTCAAGGAACAGAACCGAGGCATGGACCTGTTGCTGGCCTATAACTGGGATGCCGCTGCCGACAAACTGGCAGAACAATTTGGCGCCGAAGAGGGCAACGAATCGGTGATCGGTGCCGAGGACTTTTTTCCCGAACTGATCATTCCCGCGGGTAGCCCTATCGCAGACGGTGACTCGCCGGCCGATTCGGCTGAGACCGTGGTCGCAACCGTGGCGGACGTTTCGGCGACCGACGACGACGCCCCGGCGGTCGCAACGGCGGCACCAGTGCAGATCGACACGACCGGGGTGCCCTCCCCGCCTTCCCCGCAGCCCGCCACCGAAAACACCGCTGCGGCGAGCGACTCGATAGCCACCGGAAACATGCTTTGGACCGTTGGGGGGGGCGTCGGGATCGCACTGTTCACGCTCTTTGTTGCGACGTTTGTTGTACTGCGACCGCGATAACCCTGACAGACGCGTGGTTGGTCAACCGACCGCGACACGGTCTCCCCAGCCGAGGACGCGCCCAGGCGGCTTTCGCAAATCGTTCACCGCGCCTTCCCGGTCATTCTCCGCAGGCCAGAGGATCAGCAACGACAGCGCAATGATCGAGTTCGATCAAGTCCGAAAGATCTACCACACTTCCCAGCGCGAAGTCGCCGCGATCGCTGAGCTAACGCTCCGTGTCGATCCGGGAGAGTTCATCGCGGTGCGTGGTCCAAGCGGATCTGGCAAGTCAACGCTACTTTCACTCGCGGGCGGTCTCAATCTACCGACTTCGGGGCGCGTCCTGGTTGACGGACAACCACTCTCGGAAATGACCGCCGCACGACGGGCCCACTTTCGCGGTGAGCGGATCGGGTTCGTTTTTCAGATGTTCCACCTGCTCCCGTACCTTACGGTCGTCGAGAACGTGGTCGTCGCCGCCACGGAGGGCCCGACTGAAGCCATCCGCCAACGAGCCGAACAGCTGTTGGAGGACTTCGGGCTGACCGAACGGATGACTCATCGACCTGGCGAGTTAAGCGCCGGAGAACGTCAACGGGTGGCCTTGGCACGAGCGCTTTTGAATCGCCCCCAAATCCTGCTCGCCGATGAACCAACGGGAAATCTCGATCCCGATAACGCCCAGGCTGTTCTCGAGTTGTTAGCTCGCTTCCACGAGCGGGGCGGTACCATTTTGCTGGTCACCCATCACGATCGCGCGGCGGCCTACGCCGACCGTTCTTTGGTGCTCGAGCGCGGAGAGCTGGTCAAATCTCAGGTCGCGGAAAACTCGGCCTGAACGCGATCGGATCATCGTTCAATCCAACACTCGCATCCTGACACCGGCGCCGCGCACACTCGTGAGCTCTTCGATTTCCGCCATCGCCCGGGCAGCCTCGCCCTCGGTCACCCGGTGCGTCATCATGACCAGCGGTAGCGGCCCCGGTCGCATTTCGTCGTCCCCCGGGTGNTGAATCAGCGAAGCGATCGACACCTGATGACGGCCCAAGACACCCGCAATTTCCGCTAACACACCGGGATGATCGTCGACCGTCAAACGCATATAGTAGCGCCCCGAAACCTGCTCATAGGGGCACGTTTCTACACGCGACTCACCGTGAGACCATAACTCCAAGGTCCGAAACGTAATCCGCGTGCGCCCTACCGCGGTATCGATCAAATCCGCCACCACCGCAGACGCGGTCGGCATCTGTCCCGCACCAGCACCATGGAGAAACACCCGACCCACCGCGTCGCCGACGACGCTCACTGCATTAAATGAACCCCGGACCTCAGCCAGCGGTCGTCCCACCTTGACGAGCGTTGGCGAAACATGCAGTTGGAGTCCCGCGGCAGATAACTGAGCGATCGCCAGCAACTTGGTGCGGTAGCCCAACTGTCTGGCGTAGGCCAAATCAGCGGGGTCGAGATAGTCGATCCCCACGCAAGGGATCTCGGTCCAGTGCAGACGCGCACCAAAAGCGAGATGCGCGAGAATCGCAAGCTTTTGCGCCGCGTCCCGGCCGTCGATATCCATGCCGGGGTCGGCCTCGGCATAACCGCGCGACTGCGCTTCGGCGAGCGCGGTCGCAAAATCCCAGCCCCGCTCCTCCATCTGGGTAACGATGAAATTACTCGTGCCGTGGCGGTAGTCAAATGTCGCCCCGTCGGGCTTCGGCCTCTGGAGAGATGAAGGTGGTGTTGGCACCGGTATCGAGCACCATCACCAGGGGCACATCCCCCTCGAAGAGCAATTCCACGGTGGGCAGTCC
>PADE01000038.1 GCA_002702965.1 Planctomycetaceae bacterium | reverse complement strand
GTCGAACTACGACCTCAACCTGGCGATCCGCAAAGAGGGTTTTGGCAGAACGGTTTAGGGGCCAACGTTGCGGTGCGCCTGAGTCGGGGCGCCGCGCATCAGGGTGGGGGCTGCGATTCTGCCTGCGGCGCGCGACGCTGCGCGGCGTAGTCGATCGCCGCCTGTGCGGCATCGTTGAGCAGCAGTACCGCGATTATAAAGATCAGCAGCCCGTTGGAGAAATGTGCCCCGGTCCCTTCGACCAGCAGTTTGGTGGCGATGATCGCCAGGATCGAGAGCATCAGGACCCCAAAATGCCGATTCCGGGAGATGATGGCGCTGATCGGAATCATGCCGAAGATCATGATCACCGAAGCCAGCAGGATCGCGGCGACCATCCAGCCGAACTGGGTCTGCAGATCCATGATCGCGACAGCCGCGAACACCGAGTCGAGGCTGAACAGGATGTTCATGCCCGCCAGATACACGACTACAGTGGCAATCCGCAAGGCACCTGATTTTTTCTGCACCGGCTCGACGGCGTGTCCGGCCAGCTCTTCGCGCAGTTTGTGATAGTACTCCCAGAGCGCCATCGCCAGAATGATCAGGCCCCCCAGAAAGAGCACCAGGTGCAGCCACTGGAGCGCCTCGGCGTGTTGGCTAAACCAGCGGTTGGGAATCCAGAGGCTGTCGGGGAGTGGGTCCTGCAGAAAACTCAACCGTGACAGACCGAACAGGAACACAACCCGTAGCAGGGCGGCCAACAGCAGCGTCACCGACCGCCACAGGCGGTGCTGCGGTGGCGGCAGCCGGAGCGTCTTGAGCGAAAATTCGATCAACAGCCCGTTGTCGATTCCGAGCCCTGCGCTCAGAAAGACCAGCGACAGAAAGGAGAGGAACAAGTCCACGCTGTTGGGCTCCAATCTGAGAGTTCAGGCGCGCAGCGACCGCCGACGCTGCCGCGACCATAGCATGTGGGGCCCGCGACTTGAAGCCGCCCGCAGCACGGCAACCGAGAGCGGAAGTCGCCTGAGCCGACAATCTGTTTTGTCGGGCGGCATTCCCTCCGGGCCTGCGCCGCCATCGTCGAGCCGATCAAAAGGCGACCCGCGAGCCCGGTTTGAGCGCGGTCTTCGGCAGCGGGTGTTGCGCGTCAAAGACCCGCATCTGGGCCGGGGTTTCCAGGACGTTGTGACGCTCGTCGAAGGTCCCACCGTCACCGTCGAGAACCCCCGCGGGATCGAGTTTGAGGTGCTCGACCATAAAGGGGTACATCGCCTGTCTTTTGGAGAGCTGATAGCCGTGCCCTTCATCGGCGAAGTGTCGGTTGGCGACCCGCTCGCGGGCGTTGTACAGCTGGTAGACATTACCGATATAGGGGTACTCGACGCGGGGATTGTTCTTGGTCCAGTCGCCCCCAACCGAGACCAGCAGTAGCGGTCTGGGGGCGGCCAGCGCGGCGATTTCGGCGTTGTTCGTTTCCAGTGTCGCCGTTTTGTGGATCGGCATCCCGCTCTCGCAGTGGCAACCCCCAAAGAAGTGGGCCGAGACCATCACCACGGGCGCCGACACGCTGACCCGGTCGTCGACCGCGGTCAGCAAAAATGTCTGTGTGCCCCCACTGGAACAACCGGTGACGCCGATGCTCCGATCGTCGACCTCGGGTAGCGACTGTAGAAAGTCGATCGCCCGGATGCTGCTCCAGGTTTGCAGCGTGAGCGCTTGCGGGTGACCGTGATCCCAACCGAGGTGCTCCGAGTCGCCGAAACCGATCATGTCGTAGGAGAAGACCACGGCGCCCATCCGGGCCAGCGTGGCGCAGCGGTGTTGCTGGTCCGCGCGATACCGTCCACCCGCGGGGCCGCGCGCATGGCCATGGGGGCAGAGGATTCCGGGACGCGCCCCCTCGCGATCTCGGGGCCGGTAGAGGTTGCCGTAGACGAAAAATCCCGGGCGGGCTTCAAACGCGGCCGCCTCGACCGTGTAACCGGGGTAATTGCGCTGGTTGTGGATGATGCTGTTGAGCGGGGTCCGTTCGGGAAGTGGAGCCAAGCCGGCGCCGGAGAGAATCTGTTGTCGGACACGCGCGGCGCGCGCTTTCCACTGCGGCAGGTCGCCAAAGGTGGCGGCCATGCGGGACAACTGCGCGACGGCTGCCGCTTCCGAGTGGTAATGCCCGCGACAGAGAATCGGTTGGGCCGCCGCGTGGTCGTCCCCGATCGCTGCGGGTGCGGAGCAGGCCCAGGTCAGTAAGACCGCGAACGCGTGGTGGAGCTTCATGGTTGGAGCCATCGCAAAGGGAGGGGGTTGAGAACGCGGAACCGGAGCGGTTGGCAATCACCGCCGCGCGGGTTTTATAAGGTCGCAAGTTCCGGCTGTCAAATCGACCCGCCGGCGTGTCGCTAGCGAAATCCCGCCGCACCAGCCGGACGGGCGAGATCCCGCGCCGCCCCGGCGGCGGTATCGCTGGCACGACGTCGGTGCGATCTGTTACACTTTTTTCGCGTCGGTCAACAGACGCTCGCAACAAGCTTACCTGGGTTGCCGCGGCCGGAACGAACGGATGTCTAGAACCAACGTTTGGATTTTTCGTGACATGATCAACGCCGATCCGGAAATACAGGATCGGATGCGGGCCACCCGCGCCACGCGGTTTACCTATTCCGGTGAGGCGGCGATCGATCTACCGACGATGGCCCGGGAGTTCGGATTCGAATTTACCGCCCAGGAGGCAGCTTGGGTGCGGGCCGAGATCGAGGCGGGAAAAATGACCGAATTCGAGGAGGAGATGCTGTCTTCGACCGGTTCGATCTGGGGCGCGATGGGCTAACCGTCGGTCTGGCCGCGGTGCGGGTCCCGCCGACGCGGTTAGGCCGGTGGAGCGACCGCGACCAGCCGGCCGCTGCGTCCCGATTCCAGCGCCGCGGCCACGGTCGCGGCGATCTGTCGGCCGGCGCGGACGTCGAGGATGGTCGGTTCATCCCGATCGATGGCCTGCGCGAAATGTTCCATCAGCAGGAAGTCGTTTTCGCCGCCGACGCGGCGGTGGGGAAACTCCTGGCGGGCCTGTTGACGGTAGTAGACCGCTACCTCGGGGCGGGCCTCGCTGACCACCAGGGCTCCTTCGCTTCCCAGCAGGTGGAGTTTGATTTCTCCGATGTCGGGGTGGCTGGAGGCTCCGATGCGACCGATGCACAGCGAACCGATTAGCCCACCTTGCAGTTGCAGCGTTACGGTTGCCAGGTCGTCGACGTCGTTGTCGACGTTGCGCTGGTGAAAATGCGCCGCGGTGCGGGCGAATACGTGTTCGACCGGGGCGCCGCTGAGCATCTGGATGTAGGCCAGGGGATAGATCCCCTCGATCTCCAACTCTCCCATCGGTTGGTGGCCGACTCCCCCGTCGGATCCGTCGACGTGTGCCGCGATGAGTGATTCGAGCCAGTCCAGCGGTGGATCGTCCGGTCCCCGTGCACCACGCGGGGGACCGGCATCTTTGGCGAAGTAAAAGTCGACGTGGATCGCGTGCAACTTGCCCACCGCGCCGTCGTTTACCAGTTGTCGCGCCTGGACCAGCGCGGGAAGAAAATTGCGATTCCACAACAGGCTTTTGACACCCTGCGATTCGACCGCGGCCACCAGGCGATCGCATTCGGAGAGACGCGTCGAGAGCGGCTTGTCGACGATCACGTGGAGGCCCGATGTGGCGGCCCGCACGGCCAGATCACAGTGGCGTTCGGCCTCGCTGCTGATGACCGCCAGGTCGACGTCGAATTCGGCGAGCGCCCGCGCCACGTCGCGCACGTAGGGGATGCCGTGCTCCGCCGCATACTGTTCGTTTCGCTGGTGGACCCAGTCGGGTCGGTCGGCATCATCGGCGACGACCGCCAGTTCAAAACGAGGGTGCGCTGCCACGCCGTTGGGGACGTAGGCGTGTTTGACCACACTCAATACGGCGGCGCGAAAACGTCGGTCGGGTTCGCCGTTTCCCATCAGAGGGGGTTCCTGGAATTGAAATGGGGAGGTGTCTTCACGGCGCCCCGCTGGGGTCGCCTCTCAACCGCACGATTCGTATGCCTGGCCGGTCCACTGGAACGCCTGACCCGCGTCGAGCGATGCGCGGGCCGCCCGGTGGACGTTCACCGCCGACCCGGCTTGCTGCGCGGTGCTGTCCGGATCTCGCTGTTGGGAGATGGCCGTTGCGAATTCCTGTAACTGACCGAGCCGACCGCACCCGCCGCCGGCGGTCGTCAGCCCGGCCGGTGCCCCGCCGCGAAACAGCAGTTGGGTATTGTGATGATCGTCCGCGTACGCCGCCCCCTGGCTCCCGATCAGGGACAGCGAAAAGTAGCCGGCGCCCTGGGTCAGTACGTCGTAGTCCAGCAGCGCCATCCCCTGGTCTGGAAACCCGAGGTGGATCTGCACAAATGCGCCCCCGGTCTCGGGTGTGGCGGCCCCGCTGGCCAAGACGTGCGTGGGAAGTTGGCCGAATAACCACAATGCCACGTCGATTTCCTCGAGCAGCTGTCCGCCCTGCAGCGACACACCAGGCTCGGCGTCGGCGGTCGGCAACCAGCGGTGGGCCCGCAGCAAACCGGGCTGCCCGATCTGGCGGCTGGCGACACTCTGGTGGACCGCCTGTAGCGATGCCGCGTAACGCAGCCCTCCACCGACCATCAGCCGAGCCGTTGCGGCACGAGCAGCATCGGTGAGCGATTCGATCGCGACGGCGTCCAGCGGGGAGCGTTCCAGCAGCGTGTGTTTACCCGCTGCCAGCGCGCCGCTTGCGGCCTCGACGGCGTCTCTCCGGTCGGCCGACACCAGCACCGCGTCCCAGACATCGGCCGAGTCGCCCAGCAGCGACTC
Organism: Planctomycetaceae bacterium; assembly: GCA_002702965.1. Classification (GTDB taxonomy): domain Bacteria; phylum Planctomycetota; class Planctomycetia; order Pirellulales; family Pirellulaceae; genus UBA9264. The sequence continues at coordinate 20,431 of PADE01000038.1, read as the reverse complement.
CCACGAGTCGGCGCGAGCCACCGCGCCCAACTGATCGGCCGCGGATTCTGCCGCGGTCGCATCGTCGTCTGCCACCGCGGTCACCGCGACGGTGTCGAGACGCTGCAGACGCCGCGCCCACCGAGGCGCCTGGCTACAGCCCAGCAGGGCGAGGCGAAGAGGCATCTGGGAGGTCTCCGAGGCTGCAGTTGGTTCGTTCGCCGAAACGCGAGTGCCAATGTACCACCGTGGTGGCGCGAGGCTACCCGGGGATCGCNCCGAGCGGGGTTGCCAGCGNTCAGGGGTTGAGTCCGGGCGCCGCCAAGAACGCCGCCTNGAGCGCTCCGGTGGTGGTGTCCCACAGCCGCACCTCTCCGTCGAACGCGCCGCTGGCGACCAGGTTTCCCACCGCAGCGCGGGCCACCGCAAATACCCAGTCGGAATGTCCGCGGTACGTGCGCACCNGCTTGGCCGACTCGATGTCGAACTGCCGGAGTTCTCCATCGCCCCCGGCGGTGAACAACTGTCCCCCNCTCGCCGAGAGCGCCAACGCCGCCCGTTTCAAGCCGTGGTCGATAAACCGCGTGTGTCCGGCTTTGAAGAAACGTCCTTCCATGTCGGAGGCGTCGCCATTTTCCTGTTGCGCCATCTTAGGGTTCCAGACGCGCACCGCCCTGCCCTCTCCGGCGGTGAACGCCGAACCGGATTGCGGGTCAAACGCGATGTCGTAGATCGCAAATCGGCCGGTGAACTTTCCCAATTGTTTGCGGTGGCCGTTATACGTCGTGAACAGGGTTCCCGATTCCACTTCGTGAACCTTGGCGGTCTGATCCCGGCTGGTTGTCACCAGATATTGGTTGTCCGGACTGAAGGCGACACCGGTCACCCAGTCGGAGTGGACCTGCGCCTCCCACAGCTGGTCTCCGCTCTGGCGATCGTAGACGCGNGATTGGGTACTGGCGGATCCCGCCGCAACCCGGTTTTGTTGCGGGTTGCTGGCGACCGATAGCACGATGTCCTCGAAGGTGCCAAACACGCGCTCTCGNGTCGCTCGGGCCACGTCGACGAGGCTGATCTCACCGTATTCGCCGGGTGTCCCACCCCCCACCAGTAGTTTTCCATCCGCGGTCCAGACAATCTTCTGGATCCGCTGCGGTAGGTTGGCGATCCGCTTGAGCAGCGCCCCGCTGGTGGAATCCCATACGGTGATCTCGTGGTACCCCCCCGTGGCGAGTTGCTTGCCGTCGGGGCTGAACGCCAGCGCCAGGACCGGAACCGGAACGCGGTACCGTTGGGGCGCCGGCGGATGCTGACGCGGTGGCATCAGAGCGCGGAAGCTGACCTGCCGCTGCGTGCCGTCGAACAGAGCGCCTTCTTGAATCCACTGTTTGATGCGTGACACGTCTGTGGGGGAGAGCGGGTCGTCGTCCTGGGGCATCCGTAGATCGACGTCCTGCTCGGCGACCCGCTGCAAAAGCAGCGAGGCCTCGGGCTGGCCGGCCACGATCGGGGGCGTTTCACTGTCACCCGCGGTTGTGAGAAACTCGAACGTGTGCGCCCGGTAGCCGCCCTCCGCTTTCTTTGGTCCGTGGCACCCGGCGCAGCGGGTCATTAGGATCGGCGCGATCTGTTTGATGAAACTGACCGGTTCGCCCGCGGGCAGCGAAGTCATCGTGCACAGCAGCAGGATTGCCGGAAATGTCTCTCGGAGTGCCATCGGGAAGAACCAGCGAGTGTTAATGTTGAAACATGAATTCCTGGGTATTGACGATCGCCCAAACGAGATCGCGAATCGCCTCGTCACGGTTGGCGGACGATGCGAGAAAGGCGGTGGTCGATTCGGATTCTGCCGGCGACGGGTAGCGGGAAAACGCGGTCAGGTACAGGTTCCGGATCAGCTCGGCCGGTTCCAGCGGCCCGTACTTCTGGAGGCTGTTTTGGACCTGGTCAAAAACGTGTTTTCCGTTCAGCAGTTGCAGCGCCTGATCGAGGCTCGGTTCGCTGGAGCGGTCGCAGAGGCAAGGCGAGACGCGCTCCGGCTGCCCGAATGCCTTCAGGAACGNCGTCTCCTGGGGTAGCGGGCGCTGCGTGGCGTAGTCCTCCAGGCCCCCNTCGCGGAGGATCTTCCGCAGCTGTGNCAGCTGGTCGTCCTGGCGGAGGCGAAAGTCGCGCAGTGCGCGTACCTGGTGCGGGGCGCGGTCGTCCACCGGACGGTGCATGACCTGCAGGTAGTAGCCGGGGACGTCCGGGAACTGGGGCGCGGGCTCCCCCTCATCTCCCTGGTATTGGAACAGCACGTGAAAGTGATAGGCGCCACCTTTGTTCACCGGTTTGAACAGGAACAGGTTGAGGCCCTCGTCCAGCGTGATCTCTTTCAAGTAGATGTCGGGATTTTCGGTGACCTGATGCTGGGCGTACACCAGTTGTCCGTTNTGCCACGCCTTGAGGCCGTCATCGGCGGTGACGCGCAGCTGGACCTTACAGGGACGGTTGGCATACACCGGATGGTAGAGATACCGCGCGGCCGCACCCGTCTTGGGGAACTGAATCGAGTCCGCGTGGCGGCGATCGGGCAAAACCGTCCAACCATTTCCGGGCGCGTCGATCGCCTGGACCGATCGGAGCATCTGCATTTCGGGTGGACGGACCGCTGCGAAGGCCTCCCCGGCGTCTTTGGCGCCGAACTGCGGTGATTCCCAAAACCCGCCTCGCCAAAACGGTACCGCTGCGGCGGCCGTGAGATGCTGGGCTTCCCAATCGGGTTGCTCAGCGTCCAGACGCCGTCTCACTTTATCGATGTCGGCGCGCGCCGTTGCCACCTTATTGGAGACCGCCGCGATCGGGGCGACCGAGCCGGTGACCAGACCAATCGCATCGGTGAGTTGTTCGGCGGTCAGCAGCCGCACCCGCTGGTGCGAGAACAGCTCTTGATCTTGTTCATTGAGTTTTGAGGTNGCCGTGGATCGCTGGTAGGCGCGGCTGTTACAGATGGCCCGGAACAGCGACTTGCGGTCGTAGCGTTGGGCGACCAGGTCAGCCGCCAGGGCGTCGAGTAGTGCGACGTTTGAGGGCGGGTTGCTCGAGCGGAAGTCGTCAACCGGCTCCACGATCCCACGCCCCATCAGATGGGCCCAGATGCGATTGACTTCGACCCGCGCGAAAAAGGGGTTGGCCTGTGCGGTCAGCCACGTGGAAAAGGCCTGCCGCGCGTCGCTGCCGGCTGCCACCGGCCGGGGAGTTTTGGGGGTGCGGACGGTGCCCCAGGGTTGCATCGTGCGTCCGGTCCGCGGATTTGCCATCCCGGTGGTCCGCTGGGGGCTGATGACCCCTCCGTCCCGTTTCAGATGGCTGAATACGGCGCCCAGGCTGTAGTAGTCGTTCTGAGTCCAGTTTTCGAAGGGGTGGTTGTGGCATTTTGCACACGCGATCCGCGACCCCATGAATAACTGGGCGGTGGCTTCGGTGATTTCCTGGACGGACCCGATGGCGGCAAAATAATTGGCGGGCGGGACCCGCTTCGAGTCCCCACTCGAAGTCAGCAGCTGCGTGACCAGCTGGTCAAAAGGCATGTCTCGCTGAATGGACTCGGAGATCCAATTCGCGAACAGTCGCGCCCGGCCGTCGGTGAGCACCTTCGGGTTGACCCGCAACAGGTCGGCCATCCGCAGCGCCTGGAAACGGGAGAACTCGTCGGAATCGAGGACCCGGTCGATCAACGCCCCTCGCTTGTCGGCGTTGTCGGCGGCCAGAAAAGCTTCGACCGCGGCAATCGGTGGCAGCANNCCGGTCAGATCCAGGTGGAGTCTNCGGATGAAAACAGCGTCGCTGCANAACGCCGAGGGAGCGTAGCCGAGCAGCNGCAGCCGGGCGTTGACGTGCTGGTCGACGTAGTTTTCCGGCTCCTCGTTGTCGGGCCACCGGAAGTCGGCGGGCGGTTGGCAGAAGGTAAAGTAGACCGATTCGAGGTGCTCTAGATAGCGGACGGTAATCGCCGAATGACCGCGCTGATGCCCGCTGACCAGACCGTCGGCGTCGACCGTCGCGACCTCCTTGTGAGACGTGTCGTAGGTCGCGATCCGCGTCACGTCCCGCGCTGTGCCGTCGGCAAAATGCGCGGTCACGCTGATCTGCTGTTGCAGATGGGGGTCGTGCAGCACGCGCGCCGGTCCGGGGCGGATCTCGATGCCGGTGCACTCGGGCAGGTCGGCCGCATTGTCTCGCGCTCCTTCATGGATCCAGTCGCGAAGGATCCGGTAGGCGACATCACTGGTCCGCAATCGCTTGCCTCCCACGTGGGGGATGCGGAGTAACGGCTTCTTGAGAATCAGGCTCTGGTCGGGGTCGTAGACATTGGTCCGCCGGTTAAACCCGCCGCGTACCAGCGCCCGCTTGTCGATCTCGGGATCGAAAGCGAACAGCGAGAGCGAGAAACCGCCCTTGCCGTCTGGCGAGCCGTGGCACGACCCCGCGTTGCAGCCCTGTTTGGTGATCACCGCCAGGGTCTCGTGACGGAAACGGATCGGGTCATCTCGATCGGTCCCGCTGACCGTGACCGGGACCCGGGCGGTCTGGCCCGCCGCGGTGATGATCAGTTCGGTCGTTCCGTCTGCCAGCGCGGCGACCCGACCGGCGGTCACCCGAATGCGGCCGGCCGTTGTTACCTGGAAGTCGGCGCGGCGCGTCAAGTCAATCTGTCGCCCGTTGGCGAGGTGTCCGCTGACCACCAGCTGCGCCGCGCTGCGCCGCGATCTCAGGACGACCCGCGGCGGGGCGACGGTGAGCGATGTGATGTCGGCAGTGGGATCCGCGGCGCGCGCGGTTTCCCCCTGCCAGCCGGTCAAGCCGACCAACAGGTTGANCAGGAGTAGGCGGGACCCAGTCCGCGGCAACTTCACGACATCAACTCCGGGATCGCGGCCCCGTCCTTGGCGACGTAGATAGGGCGGTCATCGGGTGTGTACAGGGCCNGGTGCCGATCGAGACCGAGCTTGGCGTACACCGTGGCGGCGAAATCGTCGATGGTGTAGGCCTTCGAACTGGTGATGTANCCACCATCCTTGTCGGTCCGTCCCACCAGTTGGCCACCGGCAACGCCCGCCCCGGCGAACATGAAACTGAATGCGTGCGTCCAATGATCCCGNCCCTGGCGGTTGTTGATCTTGGGTGTCCGTCCGAATTCGGTCACGAAGCACAGCAGCGTCTCATCCAACAGACCNCGCTGGCTCATGTCCTCGATCAGCGCCGACAGCGCCTGGTCGGTGGACCCCATCATCGGCCAGGTGTGGATGCCGTAACGGCCGGCCCCCGGCCCCCCACCCTTGATGTTGGTATGCGAATCCGAGTAGATCGCATCGTGGTGGTCCCAGTTCATGTTGCTTCCGCCGTTGTACCGCACCGTGTCACCGTCGCGGAACGAACTCTGCGGTTCGCGGACGTCGACCGTTACGAATCGCACTCCCGCCTCGATGAGTTTCCGGCCCAACAGGTAGCACTGGCCGCGGTGGCCGGTCCCGTAGCGGTTGCGGATCGCTTCCGGCTCTCCTTGGATATCGAAGGCCCGGCGTGTCTGGGGGTTGGTCAACATATCGCTGGCGCGGCGCATCAGCGACTTCATCGCCACCGCGTCTTGGGCCCGGCTGGAGCCCGGGATCCCCAGGTCCAGGGCGCTCAACAGGTCGCGGCGGTCACGGAAGCGGCGATCGTCTACCCCCAGCAATCCCAGATTGGGCACCGACCAGGTGGGACTCGCGAGGTTGCCTCCGGTCTTGAACACCCGGTACGCCGGTGGCAGAAATCCAATCCGGGTTTCCTTCGCTTGTTCGCTGGTGCCGGGCACGAGAATATTGCTCGGCAGGTGGGAAGCGGCGCTCCCCATCTGCATCGCCACCACGCTGCTCATGTCTGGCATTTCGACCGGACCGCCCGGCGTTTCCCCAGAGAAGATGTACTGTGATCCTTTGGGATGCGAGTTTCCGATTCCGGGTGTCGGTTGTGTCATGCAGCGCAGCAGCGTCAATTTGTCGACGTGCTGCGATGTCTGCCGGAGAAGTTCGCTGAATTGGATTCCCGGGACATTCGTGTCGATGGTTGAAAACGGGCTTTTATGCTCGGCCGCGGCGGCCGGTTTGGGATCCCAGGTGTCGATTTGCGAGACGCCACCCTGTTCGAAGATCACCAGGACGTTTTTTGCCGCCGGTCGAGTGGCCGCCGACAGCGGTCGAGCTAGTGCGGACAGCCCAACCGCTCCCAGCGCCAGGAAATTGCGCCGCCCGCGCGGAGAGCGACCAGCTGCTCGGGCCATGGGGAAACTCCGCTGAGGGCGTCCGTTCGAGGGGCCCGAGGAGGCGACCAGAAGGCGGGAAATGCACGCGGTGACGCGATTATACCTCAAACCGGTTCCGACCGCGTCCCCAGCTGACCCGGTCGAGATCAGGGCAAGACCGTCCGGGCTTCACGAAACGCCTCGGTCCCCTCGCGGAAGACCTGCTGCGCTTCCTCGAGATGTCCGTCGGCGAGCGCCGACCAGGTGCGGTTGTACATGCGTTCCCCGTACGCCATCGTGATCAGTAGTTCCGCGCCGACCTTCATCCCCAGCCGCTCGAGGATCTGCTGCCGCGCCTCGGCCAGCGGGAGCACGCAGGTCTGCAGCAATTCGTCGAGCTCGATCAGGGTCGTCGACTCCAGCTGGCCGGTCATCGCGTCGGCGCGGTCGAGCAGTTCCCCCAGCAAGTCGGACAGATCGACCCTCCGGCTGGTCGGCTGCGCGGTGGTGGTGGCGCTTTTCGCTCGTTGCAGCACTCCTCTCCATAGCAACAGTCCGATCAGTGCGATCGCGGCAAATACCAGAAACACCGGCCAGGTGTCCGGGTAGTCCCGATCGTTGACGGGCATTTTTGCCGCTGCGCAAATCGCCACGACCAGACCGATCAGAAAGACGATCCGGCCGACCGCTCGCGTCTGTCCCATTACCGACTCTCCATGCTTAACGCGTTCTGTGATCAGCCGCTAAGATACGGCCACAAGATTGAAAAACCGGCGTGTCCGACCCCCATCAGCGCCTCACCCACGATCAGTCCGGCCGCGACGGGAACCAGTTTGTGTTCGCAGAACGCGGCACCCTTGATGCGCTGGATTTGCATCTGCACCAGGCAGCCCAGTCCGTAACCGAGCGTGATCGAGAACGGCAGGTACATCGCCAGTCCGACCAGCACGCCCAGGCCCGGCAGCGGCGCGGCGCCCAGCAGGGCGCCGATCACACCTCCCATGGTGTATTTGTCGATCGGGACATTACCGCTTTTGACGGCCTCGATGATCCCCATCAATGCGCCTCCCTGCGGGGCCGGCAGGCTGGTCCCTTCCCCGAAGCCGTTCTGTCCGCCCGGTCCACCGATCCACAGCAGGTAGATCACGCCCAGCGCGATCAGCGGGCCCATCCAGGTGGCGCTGAACTGGACGAGTTGCTGCCGAACCGGGCGCGCACCGATCAGAAATCCGGTCTTCAGGTCCTGCATCATGTCGGCGCCTTGTCCGATCGCCACGCAGACGGCGACCCCCACGACCATCGCGCCGACGATGTTGTTGTCCAGCAGGTACATCATCAACGTGACCGAAATCAGCGCCATTCCGGACATCGGTGAAATATCGGTCATCCCCGTCGCCTGGGCGACGATCAGTGCCGCCAATCCCAACCACAGCGTTCCCACCACCGCCGAGAGGGCGGCGCCGGGTGCTGAAACGCCACTCATCAACGAGGCGCCGAAGAACAACACCACCGCCGCCACCGTACCGATGATCAGGGTTGGCAGCTTCATTTCATCACCGCCGACCTGAGACCCGGCCCCGGCGGTGCGGGCGGCCGAGGCGAGCGAGCGCAGCGCACTGCGTATCGCCGGGAAAGCGGTCACCACTCCCATCAGAGCACCGCCGATCAAAACGCCGATCCCGAGCGGCCGCAGCATCGCGCTGTAAATGATCCCCGATAGTTCCGCGCCGGGGGCGGGGGCGTTGACCCAACCGAGTTGGACGGCGGCGGGCGAAATCGCCCACCAGGCGAGGAGGCCGCCGGCGAAAAAGGGCAGCCCGCCCCGCCCGGCCAGCAGGCCCGCCGCGATGTTCATCAAGGACAAGTAGAGTACCGGCGAGAAGTACTCCGGAATCAGACCGAATCCGAAATGCAGCTCTTCATGCGCAACGCCCCAGCCGCGAGCGGCCACCACCTCGGCGTCGCCATCCAGTACACCACTGAGCATGAGGAGTTTCCAGAGGCCGCTGATCAGCACGCCGCATCCCAGTAGCTTCGCCTTTTCGGCGCCCGAGGATCCGGCCCGGATGATGGTCGCCGTGGCGACCCCCGACGGAAAGCGCAGGCGGTCCAGTTCGATCATCTGTTTGCGGAGTGGGATGATGACAACGACCCCCAGCACGGCGCCGGCGATTCCGGCGATGATCAGGGGTAGCGGTTGCAGATCGATCCCCTCCAATCCGTCGGCCCGCCATTTGGCGTCCAGCATGAACAGCGCGGGGACGGTGAATACAACGCCCGTACCGGCCGTGTTGATTCCGGAGGCGATGGTCTGATTAATGTTGTTTTCGACCAGGGTTCCCTTGCCCAGCATGCCGCGCAGCAGGGCGTACCCCATGATCGCCGCGACGGTCGAGCCGCCGATCGAAAATCCCAACTTGAGCGCCGCGTAGACAAACGCCACGTTGAGCACCACCCCCTGGGCGATTCCCAGCAGCACGCCGGCGACGGTCAGTTCCCGGTAGGGTGCGACGGCATCCGCGTGGCGGTGGATCGGTCCCTGGGTTGCCGGTGGGTCGTCCATAGGTGGGTGACCTGTCGAGTGGTGGTCGCCTCAGGTAGCAAACAGCCGGTGCTGCATCAACACAATGTCTACAGACCCGGGAGAAATTGCAATCGCGATTCGGTGGTGTGCGGATCGTCGGCCAGCCCGTACTGCGGGCGGCTCAGGCACGCGTTGTCTGCCATTGCTCGATCCACTGCCGACCGGCGGGCGTGGGCTGACTCCACGACGCCTGGTACTTGAAACAATCGGTCGCCGAGCGAATACCGAAATTCTCGTCGATGATGTCGAATTGATCGGTGGTCAGCTGGGCCGGGTGCGAGACCCCGCAGGCGTGGCAAATCTGCAGGATCTCTTTCCGCAGGGTGGTCACGTAGTTCGCCATTCGGTCTCCCTTTGAGGTCGGATCGAGCCCTCGCATCAACCACTTGCTCTGGGTGGCGATCCCGGTCGGACAATGGCCGGTGTGGCAGGCTTGCGCCTGGATGCAGCCGATCGCCAGCATCGGTTCACGGGCCACATGGACCAGGTCACAACCCAGCGACATGGCGAGCAGCGCCTGCTGCGGAAAGCCGAGCTTTCCGGACCCCACGAACACGACCTTGTTGTGGATTCCGGCCTCGACAAAGAAACGGTAGACCCGGCTGAGTGCCAGCTTAAACGGTAGCGCCACGAAATCAGAGAACACCAGGGGTGCAGCGCCGGTACCCCCTTCGCCCCCGTCGATGGTGATAAAGTCGACGCCCCGATCGCCGGCCGACATGGCGTGGACCAGATTCTCCCAAAATTGCATCTCGCCGACCGCCGATTTAATGCCGACCGGCAGTCCGCTCGACTCGGCCAGATCCTCGACGAAATCGAGCATGCTGTCGATGTCCCCGAACACCGAATGTCGGGACGGGCTGGCGCAATCNANTCCCATCGGAATGCTCCGCGTGGTGGCGATNTCGCGGGTGATCTTGGCTTTGGGGAGCATCCCCCCCAGACCGGGCTTCGCCCCCTGGCTGAGTTTGATCTCGATAGCCCGCACCGGGTGGGCGGCCACCACGTCGAGAAACTTCTGCTTGTCGAATCGGCCCTGGCTGTCGCGGGCGCCAAAGTAACCTGTCCCCAGTTGCCAGATCAGATCGCCGCCCTGGAGATGGTACTTGGAAACCCCCCCCTCGCCGGTGTTGTGCATGCAACCAGCCAGTTGACAACCGCGGTTGATCGCCTGGATTGCCGCGGCACTCAACGAGCCGAAGCTCATCCCCGAGACGTTGATGATCGACGACGGCCGGAAGGCCTTCTTGCGGCCCCGCACTTCACCCAGAATNTTGGTGCAGGGGATACTGTAGTTGGCGTCGTATCCCGCGTCCCCCTCNCGGGGCGAGGTGAGCGGGAAGGCGGAGTGCTTGATGATCATGTGGTTCGAAGCGGCTTCCAGATCGATGTCGGTGCCAAAGCCGAAGTAGTTGTTTTCCTTCTTCGACGACGCGTACACCCACCGCCGTTGGTCGCGACTGAAGGGCCGCTCTTCGTCGTTCTTGGCAACGATATACTGCCGCAATTCGGGGCCGATGCTCTCCAGCANATAACGAAAGTGCCCGACCACCGGAAAGTTGTGGATGATGGCGTGCCGCTTTTGCGTGATGTCGCGCAGCGCCACCGCGGCGAACAGCAATACGATCGAGGCGACCGCNACCGCGAGCCAAAAACCGACACCGTAGCTGTCCTGCGCCGCGGTNGCCCGACTTGCTTCCGCCAGGACNAAAGACAACCGACTGATGGCCTGCTCCGCCGACATGGAAGGTGCTCCTATCGATGAGGGGGAAAACGGCGCGCAGCGACCGGGGTCGGGCGATCTCGGGGCGGCTTCCGCGCGATCACCACCAGATGATGACTGCGCAAACGGTAGTCGCCGTAGCTGCGCCGCGTTCGCACGCGAAAGCCGCTGGCCTTCAACCAACCGACCAACTCGTTTTCGGTGAAGAGATGCTGCACGTGAACCTCTTCCTGGCGACGATACAGCTTACCAAGCTGACGAAAACTCGTCACATAGCGGGTCAGCGTCCGACCTCGCGGGGCGAGTTCTTGCCGCACCAGGCAGGCCCAATCGGGGCCCTGCCAGTGGCCGTCCGGCGGCAGCTCNCGGCGGCGTAACGGTTCGCGGATGTCGAAGATCAGCAGTCCCCCAGGGCCGAGTGCACCGTAGGCGCGCGCAAAGAATGCTCGCAGACGGCCGCCCCGCCGCGGCGTGGGGTCGTAGTTGAGGACTTCTCCCACCGCGGTGATCGCCTCGCAGCGGGGCAGCCGACACCCCTCCAGCGTCCCCCGCAGAAAGGTTCCCGTGGGCAGCCGCCGACGGGCCAGCTTGAGCATCGGGGAAGACTGGTCGACCCCGATCGCCTGGAAGCCGAGCGCGGCAAGTGCTGCGGTCGAGATGCCGCCGCCGCAGCCCAGATCGACGACGCGCCCGCCGGTGACTCCGTTCTCGGACAGCAGTTGGAGCAGCCCGCCGCGAGAGCGCTCGGCAAACTGGCTAAATCCGCGGTCGTGGATGTACGAGACGTCGGTGCCGTAAAAGGAACTCATCGGGAACCTCGCGGTGAGCGTTGCGGGTCCTTGGGGCAGCGGAAGGTGTTCAACCGCTGAGCTGGAGCAGAACCCAGACGGTGACCGCCAGCACCACCGCACTGACCAGCCAGAGTCCCAAGTTGCGGTGAAATCGTTCCCGNTCGACGGCCTCGCGGTCGAGCGAACGGCGCCCGGCCGCGAGCGGGGAATCGGGCTCGTCGTGGCTGCTGGCGACCGCGTCTGGGAGGGGGGNGACTTGGATCACCGGGTCTGCGGTACCGTCGGGGGCCGGCACAGCGTCGGGTTCGATGACGGGGGTGGTCGGTGTCTCGATCGGGGGCGGTTGAGGGGCTGGCGGCGGCCGTTGTTCACTCGGCAGTTGCACGACCTGCTGACAGTGAGGGCAGGCGACTCGGCCGGACGCTGCGTCGCTGGGCACCCGGAAGGGGCGTTGACAATGGGGGCAGGAAAAGGACCGGGGCGAGGAGAATGCGCTGTGGTCGGACATGGGGGATTTCCGGGGAGCGGAACCGCGCGGTACGGGGCGACGCGTGTGGTATCGCGCAGGTGCACCTGCCACGAGGGTCTGATTCTCGCAACCAACCGCCCGGCTGTGCAACACCGTTTCTCCCCCGATCCCGTGGACGGACATCGCCCGCGCTGGGGCACAGCCAAACCGCCAATGGTATGTTGGTGATNCCCCCGTGCGCACGTTTCGCTGTGGCCTCGGCGGCCGAGTCTGTCTCGGGGCGGCCGATTGCCGGTCCGCCCCCGTTGGTGTCACACCGAGAGAGCACACCCCATGAACGAACCGCCCGCAGCGATTTCCCGCGAGGAGTGTTTCCGACGGATCACCGCGGTCTACGCGGGCTACACCCGCGGACCGATCGCTGGCAGCGAGCACGAAAAGGCGTTGTCTTGGCTCAAGAGCTGGGTCGACCCGACCTACACGGGCTGGCAGGCATGCGCCGTCGAGGACGGCCGCGCCAGCCGGCGTCAGCTGCTCGAACTGATGGAGGATCTGGGTTTTGATGCCGAGACGAGCTGGAAGATCCTCACCGAATCGAGGCGGCTGTGGCGGCTTACCGGCCGCGGCGTTGACCCCAGCGGCTCCGCGGCGTGAATCGTCCCGGTCAACAGCTAGGCGCAGCGGCCCGGATTTGTATTTTCGTCTTGTTCCAGTCGGCCGCTCGCACTTACCCTGGCGCGCGCAGCGGNGCCGCTGGCCACCGCCGGCGGGATCCCGCCGGCCGGTCGCGATGACCCGCGAGTCCCGTCCCCACACGGCAGTTCGATGGCCCTTTTGATCGACGGCTATAATCTACTGTACGTCAGCGGATTCCTGGGCCGCCGGCGCGGTCCCGGAACGCTGGCCCGCGCCCGTGCCGCGTTGTTGAACTACCTCGCCGCCACCTTGACTCCCGAACAGCTGCCGCGCACGACGGTCGTGTTCGACTCTCGACAGACGCCGTGGGGAGGCGCGGCCGTGACCCTGCACCGAGGGATTCAGGTGCGTTATGCGGTTGGATTCGCCGAAGCGGATGATTTGATCGAGCAACTGATCCAGCAGGATTCCGCGCCGCGCCGATTGACCATCGTCTCCAGTGATCACCGCTTGCAGCGGGCGGCCCGCCGCCGCCGCGCGATGGCGGTCGACAGCGAGGATTGGTTGGAGTCGGTCCGCCGCCGNGCCGCGGCGTCACGTGACGACGCGATGGGGGACGAACCGCCGCGCGATCGGGTTCTGTCGGAGACAGAGATCGAGGCCTGGCTGGAGCACTTTGGCGATCTGTCGGACTCGTCGCAATCGACCGCCGAGGAGGCCGACCGTCCGTTTCCCGCCGATTACGGGGACGATTTGGTCGGTGANCCGTAGCGGCTNGCTGTCTTGCGCGGGCGGTAGGCAGACCGGTCGGCGGTGCCCCGTTGGCCTGCTCCGCGACCCGGCCGGCTCGATCGATCGACGGATCGTGGCGGTCGAGCACGCTGTTGCCAGCGACGCCGTTTGTCGTGTCGCGTGCTGCGGGCGCTCAGCGCAGCGGCGTTACCACTGCCAGCCGCTGCGATACTCGCGCCCCAGCCAGACGTCGGCCTGGGGTTGGTCCGTCTTGCCGTCGGCCGTGTTCCAGCGGAGCGCCTGGCCGGCGCGGAGCGCGACGTTGCCCAGCAGGCAGGTTTCGNTCAGCGCCGCGGCGTACTGAAAATCCGAGTTGGCCGCGGGGCCCCCTTTGCAGGCATCGAGCCAGCGTTGTTCATGTCGCGGAGGAGCGGGGGTGGGAGGTTTCGGCAACTCGATCCGCTCTCCTCCCTGCTGGCGCGGCAGCGGGATCGGTTTGCCACCCAGTTGCGGAATGAACAGCCGGGCCTGCGAGCCGATCAGCATGGTCCCATTGCTGGGTGGTTTTTTGACGCCGGTCACCGATCGGTCGGGGACCTGATCGCCGTCGTACCAGGTGAGCTTGACGGCCGGCTGCCGATCGCGGGCGGCGAACGTGAATTCGATCCGGCTGGACCGCGGCGCCGTCTCCGGGTTGACTTCCGGCGACGTGGCGTGAATCGCGACGGGGGGTGCCAGATCGAGCGCCCAAAACGCCGGGTCGATCAGGTGCGGCCCCATGTCTCCCAGCGCCCCGGTCCCAAAATCCCACCAGCCGCGCCACTTCAAAGGGTGGTAGAAGGCCGTGTAGGGTCGCTCGACGGCCGGTCCCAACCAGAGTTTCCAGTCCAGTCCGGGAGGGACCGGCAGCGGTTGCTGTCGCCCGATTCCCTGCGGCCAGATCGGGCGGTTGGTCCAGCTGTGGACTTCGCGCACTTCACCCAGGTCACCGCGCTGAACGAGATCATAGGCCTGCCGATAGCCGACACTACTGTGATGTTGGTTGCCCATCTGCGTGACCACGCCCGCCTGCCGCGCCGCGCGGGCGATCTCGCGCACTTCGCGCACGTTGTGGGCTAGCGGCTTTTCACAGTAGACGTTAACGCCCTTTGCCAGGGCCGCCATGACCGGGTGAAAGTGGGTGTGGTCGGGCGTGTTGACGAGTACTCCGTCGAGGTCTTTTTCCGCTTCCAGCAGCTGGCGAAAGTCGGTGTAACGCCGCGCTTGGGGGTAGTGTTCGCCGATCTGACCTAGAAATCCCGCATCGACATCGGCCAGGGCGACGATCCGCTCATGGCGGACGGCCAGCAGGTTCTCTTGGCCGCGACTCCAGACACCGATGGCGGCCAGGTTGAGCTTGGCGCTGGGCGCACTGCCGGCGCGGGCGGGGGTCTGTTGATGGACACCGGCAACCGCGGCGCCCGCCAGCAGGCTGTGGCGGAGGAAGCGGCGGCGCGAAGTGGCAAACTGCATGGCCAGGCCCTGTTGAAGAAAACGACAATCGCGGAGAATAGAACGACGGCCGGCTGGCCGCCGCGTCGGGCTACCGCGCAATCGTAGCTTTGCTTTTCCAGATGGGCAAACCGAGTGACCGAGAGTCTGCCAGATACGCTCGCCGCGGCCCTGCGGGAGTGTCAGCTCGAGTTGCCGAGCGAGACGATTGATCGGCTGGACCGGTATTGCCGATTACTCTGGCAGTGGAACCAGCGGCTGAACCTTACCCGGCACACCGACTACCGCAGTTTTGTGACGCGCGATGTGGTCGACAGCCTGCAGTTGTCCCGTTGGTTGCGCGCCGACGACGAGATTCTCGACGTCGGTTCTGGGGGGGGCGTGCCGGGCGTGGTGTTGGCCATCCTCCGGCCGGATTGGCAGATTTCACTCGCCGAGTCGGTGGTCAAGCGGGCCCGTGTTTTGGACGCGATCGTCAGCGAACTCGAGTTACCGGTTCCCGTGCACACCGGTCGCGCCGAGAAACTGCTGGAGGATCTCCGTTTCACGGCGCTGGTGGCCCGCGCGGTCGGTCCGCTGTGGAAGATGCTCACCTGGTTCCAACCGCACTGGCCGTCGGTTGGGCGACTGGTGGTGATCAAGGGTCCCAAGTGGGTCGAGGAGCGGGCCGAGGCGCGGCACCGCGGGGTGCTGCGGGGGATCGAGCTGCGACGGCTGGCATCGTACCCGATGCCCGGCACCGAATCCGAGAGCGTGGTGCTGCAGTTGCAGCCGGCGCGCGACTAGCCGCGACCGCTGCGCGGCGTCAATCGCTCGGTTCCTTCTCGCGCCGACTTTCCTTAGAATGGGGCCGTCGCCGGGGCTTGCGTGCCCCCTCGAGGACCGCATTCTCCCCTCCTTTTGCCCGTGGGGTGTGTCATGACCGATCGAGTGGTGTACTTCAACGGAGAGTACGTGGCGGAGAGTGCCGCCCGTGTTTCGATCTTCGATTCGGCGTTGATGTTCGGTGACATGGCGTTCGAGATGACGCGCACCTTTGGCCAGCAGCCCTTTGGCCTGCTGGCGCACCTGGATCGCTTGTACGGTTCGCTGCGGTTGTTGGAGATCGACTGCGGGTTGACGATCGAGGAGATGGAGGCCAAGACGCTTGAGACCCTGGCGCGGAATCAACCGACCGAGGCCGAGGACGTCGATTGGCAGATCATGCACAACGTCTCCCGCGGGCCGCTCCCCTTGTACGCCACCGTTTTTGACGGTGCCACCGAGCCGACCGTGTCGATCAACTGTTGGCCGCTGATTACCCACATGGGTGGTTTCTTGGCGAATTATCGAGACGGACTACGGCTCGCGATCTGCGCGCAGCAGGCGATCCCGGCGCATCTCATGGATCCCAAGGCCAAGACCCGCAGCCGGATGCATTACCAAATGGCCGTGTTGCAGGGCGCCCGGTTGGGGGCTGGCATCTGGCCAGTGATGCTCGACCCCGACGGTTTTCTGGCGGAGGGACCGGGCTGGAACATTTTCCTGGTCAAGGATGGCGTGGTCTTCAGTCCCGAGCCGCGCAACTGCCTGCTGGGTGTCAGCCGGGGGAACGTGCTGACACTGGCGGAGCGTCTTGAGATCCCGGTTCGGCAAGCGAACCTGGGACGCTACGAGGCGCTGCAGGCGGATGAGATCTTCTGTACTTCGACAACCTACTGTATCTGCCACGCGGTCGAGTTCGAGGGTCAGACGGTCGGTGACGGTGGTCCGGGCCCCGTATTCCAGCGGCTGCAGGCTGCCTGGAAAGAACAGGTCGGCGTCGATTTTGTCGCCCAGGCCGAGGACTATGCGCAGCGGTTGGCCGCCTGGCGTGAAGCGGAGTTGGCGGTCGGCGTGAGCTGATCAGCCGCCGCTGACCGAGCGCTGTCCGGTAGCTCGCGGCGACGCTCCATCTTCGCCGCGGCGTTTCATCTTGACCCGCCGGTGGGGCACCCCTATGCTGTCCGCCTCAACATGGCAAAAGCAAGGAGGCTGCGCCTGGATGAGGACTGCACCGGAAGACTCCCCGGCTGTCCCGTTGCTCGATATCAACCGCGAGAACCGCCTGGTCCGAGACGAGGTGCAGCAAGCGCTGGCGCGCGTCTGTGATGCCGGCTGTTTTCTGTACGGCGACGAGGTGCGGCGACTCGAGGCCAGGATCGCTGAGCGCTGCCAGGTCGCGCACGCGGTCTCTTGTGCGTCAGGTTCCGACGCGTTGCTGCTGGCTCTGATGGCCCACCGGATCGGTGCTGGCGATGAGGTAATCCTGCCCAGCTTTACGTTTTTTGCCACCGCCGGTGCGGTCTGGCGGTTGGGCGCCCGGCCGGTGTTTGTCGACATCGATCCGGTCACCTACAATCTCTCGCCCGAGCGGGTCGAAGCGGCGATCACTCCGCGCACCCGGGCCGTGATTCCGGTCCATTTGTTTGGTCGCTGTGCCGAGATGGCAGCGATTGGGGAGCTTGCCGGTCGCCGCGATTTAATGGTCATCGAGGACGCGGCGCAGGCGATCGCTGCGGTGCACGGTGACCGAGCGGCGGGCGCGTGGGGCGATATCGGGTGTTTCAGCTTCTACCCGACCAAGAACCTGGGTGGTTTCGGCGACGGCGGGATGCTGACCACGTCGGATCAAGCGACCGCCGAGCGTCTGCGGCTGTTGGCCGCGCACGGGATGCACCCCCGCTACTACCACAGTCGGGTCGGGATCAACAGTCGTCTCGACACCCTGCAGGCGGCGGTGCTCAACATCAAGGAGGGTCAGCTCGATCGCATGACCGCTCGTCGACGGGCGAACGCGGATCGCTATCGCGAGTGGTTCTCGGCCACGGTCGACGAGGCCCAGGTAATCTTGCCCGCGGATGACCCCCACGGGTTCCACGTCTGGAACCAGTTTACGATGCGGATTCCGGACGGGCGCCGCGATGCGCTGCGGAGCTTTTTGCAGGACCGTCAGATCGGTACGGAAGTCTACTACCCGGTGCCGCTCCACCGGCAGGACTGTTTCGCCGAGTTGGGCTACGGCTCGGAGAGCTTGCCACACACCGAGTGCGCGGCCGCCGAGGTGCTCAGCCTGCCCATCTTTCCGGAGTTGACGGTGGCGGAGCAACGCGCCGTGGTGGGTGGCGTGGCCGACTTTTTCAGTGCGGCCAACCGCGCGGTGGCCTGACTCCCGCCCCGCTAGTGGCGAAACAGAAATTCTTTGGCGTTCAGCAGTGCCCAACAGATGTCCTGGAGTGCCTCGCGCCGGGCGCTCTGCCGCCGCTGCTGCGGGCTGCTGCCCGGTTCCACGGGTCGCTCGGCCGGCAGGTCGGCCATCTGCTGGGCCTCTTCGATCAGGCGGGCGGCCCGCTTTGCTTCGGCCGCGGTCGGTGGTCGCTGCAAGGCGCACCAATAGAGGGCGGCGATCAGTTCCCGGTCGTGCGGGTGGCGCACCAGCAGCCGATCGAGCGCGTTGCCCGGTGCGGTGAGTCGCTGTTGCAGGCCCGCGCCGCCGATCAGCACCAGGGCCTGCTTGAGGGTGGTTTCGTTGGACCGCTCGCATTCGCAGGCCAGCAGGCGCTCGGGTTTTCCGAACGTCTTCAGGAAGCGATCGCCACTTGCCGGTGGGCTGTCGCGTCGTCGCCGGCGGCGGACACCCGGAATCTGGACCGCCCGGATGCCGAGCGGGAAGCCGACAAAAACGGCAGGTGTACCGAGTACCTGCGTCTGGGCGTCGAGCAGCACCTCGGCGGGTAGCCGTTTGACCTCGGCGCGGGAGAACTGCAGCTCGTCCTGGCGGTTACTGGTGGTGGGGACCGCCGACCGCTGATAGACGTCCGATGCCAGGATCCGCCGCGTCAGCGCGCGGTGTCCAAACCGGCTGCGGATGAACTCGCTCGCCAGATGTTCCAGTAGTGGTGGATTGCTGGGCGGGTTGGTGAGCCGGAAGTCGTCGATCGGCTCGACCAAGCCGCGGCCCAACAGGTGGTACCAGACGAAGTTCGCCTGGGCGCGCGCAAACTGACGGTTCTCGGGCGCGGTCAGCCATACCGCCAGTGGTGTCAGCCGATCGTAATGCGAGCCCGGCCCAAGCGGTTGGGAACCGAGCAGTCGCGGCGTTGCGAAACGGCCGCTGCGGGGATCGGTGACCCCCAGGTTACCGTTGATCTGTACCCGCTGTTCCCCTTTGAATTCGTTCTTGTCGAA
The DNA here is from genome assembly GCA_002702965.1 of Planctomycetaceae bacterium. GTDB lineage: Bacteria > Planctomycetota > Planctomycetia > Pirellulales > Pirellulaceae > UBA9264. Next base: position 1,558 of record PADE01000038.1, on the reverse strand, counting down.
CTTGTCGGTCCGTTTGTTGTCGACGATCTCATAGTCGACCAGCGAAAACAGCGCGGCCCAGGAATAGTAGTCGTCCTGCGTCCAGCGGTCGAAGGGGTGGTTGTGGCATTGGGCGCATTGCAGGCGGGTTCCCAGGAACAGGCGGGCCGTGGTTTCACCGCGGCCGGCCGGGGTCCGGTTGGCCCGCCAGTAATTGGCCGGCGGGTTGTCGTAGGTGCTTCCCTCGGCCCGCAGCAGCGCCCGCACGAACTGATCCCAGGGTCGACCGGTGGCCATTTGCTGACGGATCCAGTCGTGGAACACGTCGACACCGCGGGCGTCGAGGACTTTTTCTTCGTTGCGGAGAATGTCCGACCACTTCAGTGCCCAAAAGTCGGCGAACTCCGGCCGGGGCAGCAGCCGGTCGACGAGCCGGCTGTGCTTATCGGGCCGGCTGTCGTCGACAAAGTGGCGAGCTTCCTCGGCGGTCGGCAGGGCTCCCAGCGTATCGAGGAACGTGCGCCGCACCAGCACCGAGTCGCGGGCTCGGTCGGACGGTTCGATCCGCAGCGCATCGAGTCGGGTTAGCACCAGCCGGTCGAGTTGGCTCTGGGGGTCGGGCCGTGAAACGGTCGCCGGTTCGCGGTCGGGCATCAGCGCGACCGGAACCGCGACCTGCCGGTCGAGGTAGCGGACGATCACGGTGGTCTGCCCGTAGCGCTGACGCAGCACGCGGCCGGCGATCTCGACCCGGGCCAGCAGGTTCGACGTCTCGTAGCAGGCCAGCCGCGTGACATCGCGCTGTTGGCCATCGGCGAAGCGGGCCAGTACGGTGAGTTGCAGCTGCGGATCGGGCCCAAAGGTGACGGCCTCGGTGGGCGTGACCACCAGGTCGGTCAGAGCCGGCTGCCGGGCCTCGGGGGCCGGCGCGCCGGCGGTGAGCCAGTCGAGCAGGATGCGGTACTCCAGATCGTCGCGGCGAAACCGGATGCCTCCCTGGTGGGCTAGTCGCCCGGTCGCTTTGCGCAGGATCAGGCTCCGCTGGGGGACGAATCGGTCGATCCGTCGCCCGGCGTACTGGTGGACTAGGCTGGCGTGATCTCGATCGGGGTGTTGTCCGCGCAGCGAGAGTTTGAATCCGCCCTTCCCGTTTTGATTGCCGTGGCAGTTGCCCGCGTTGCATCCCGCCTTGGAGAGCACCGCCATCACGTCGCGTTCAAAATCGACCGCGGTCGGTGGTCCGCCGGCCGCTTGAGCGGCTCGCGGTGCCAGCCATGCGGTCACGAGCAGCGCCCCTGCGCAGCTGCAGAACCAGCGTCGTCGGCGGGTCATCGCGCAGTTCCTGTTTCGGGTCTGGGGAGGGACCGAGCCGTTTTCGGCATCGACAACAACCGGTACGTCCGCTTCAGTATCGGCGAGCGCCCGTCCGTTTTCAACGCAACGGCGTAATGACTTGCGGGTCAATGACCGATGCCATAGTATACGCCTCTCGCCTATTTGGGCGGGTCACTTTTCCCCTGTAGCTCAGTTGGTAGAGCAGGCGGCTGTTAACCGCCTTGTCGTAGGTTCGAGTCCTACC
>PADE01000037.1 GCA_002702965.1 Planctomycetaceae bacterium | reverse complement strand
GTCGTCAGGAGGTGCTGAGGCGGATCGACCAGGTCAACCTGAAGTTGTCCGACCAGTGGGCCAGTCAAGGGAAAACGCGGCTCGCGTTGAGATTGCTGACTCGTGTGGAGTCCCAGACTAAGGATGATCAGCTGCGCGATCGGGCGAGTCGTCGGGTGACCGAGCTGCGATCGACGCTGTAAACACCTGCGCCGGGTTGACGATTCTCATTGCGACAATAGCGATTCTAACAGCTGCACCGGTGCGATCGGTGTGATGTCGGTGAAATGTTCGATTTGCTGCCGACAGGAAAAACCGGGCGCCACCACCGTGGGAGGCGATTGGGTGTTCCGGTGCGCGTTTGCGATGGCGGGGAACAATTTGCGCTCGCCGATTTTCCGAGAGACATCGAAATGTTCCTGTTCATAGCCGAACGAACCGGCCATGCCGCAACATCCGGTATCNAGGTCGGTCACCTCGCAGCCGGGAATCGCCTGCAACAGTGCCACCGTCGCAGCGGTACCGGTCAATGCTTTTTGATGACAGTGGCCGTGGAATAAGATTTCTGCGGGACCGGGTGACAGGCCAAGCTCCGATGCCGTTACGGGTAGGGTCTGGGCAGCCCACTGTTCGAAGCTCAGNCAAGCCGCCGCGACCCGCTCGGCGCGCGACTGCTCCGGGCCGCGGAGCAGGTGCGGGTGATCGTCGACAACGGCTGAATAACAGCTTGGTTCGCAGAACAGAATCGGTGTTCCCCGTGAGGCCAGCGGGAACAGCGCCGCGGTGGTCTTTGCGGCTTGCTGTCGGGCTTGGTTGAGGAGGCCTTTGGAGATCAGCGGGCGGCCGCAACAGACGCGTGGCGGGACGATCACTTGCGCACCCAGNCGATCGGCAACACGCGCAGCCGCGATCGCCTGTCGCGGGTCGAAGTAATTGGAGAAGGTGTCCGCGAACAATGCGATCGTCGGGCCACGACGGTCCTCTCGCCGCAGACTCCGGGANGCCGCGCTACGCCACCAGTCCAGAAAAGTCCGCCGCGCAAACGCCGGGGGCTTGCGGCGGCGATCGAGGCCGAAACAGAATTCGTTGAGCAGCCGGATCGCGGACGATTGCACTAGCCAATTGGAGACGGGCGCCAGCCGGCTNCCCCACCTCGCCAGACGAGCCGTGTGGGCCAACAGACGCGCACGGCGGGGCACTCCAGTCCGCTGGTAGAGCTGGTGCAGATANTCACTCTTCATGCGGGCGATATCGACTCCGGTGGGGCATTCTGTTTTGCAGGCNTTACATTCCAGGCAGAGGTCGAGTACCGGCGCGAGTTTTTCGTCGGCTAAGCCGAGATCCGTGAGTTGACCGGAAATCGCCAGTCTCAAGGCGTTCGCTCGGCCGCGTGTCGAGTCAGCCTCTTCCCGCGTCGCCATGTAAGAGGGGCACATCGTACCGCTCAACGTCTTGCGGCAAGCGCCCACTCCACCGCATTGTTCGGCTGCCCGTGCCAGCCCGCCGAAGTCAGAAAAGTCGAAAACCGTCTCGACCGACCGAGTCTCGTAGGCTGATCCGAAACGCAGGTTTTCGCGGATCTCGGGCGCATCCACGATCTTACCTGGGTTGAACAGGTTTTCCGGGTCAAACGTCCGCTTTAATTTGCGAAAGGCCTGGTACAGGATCGGTCCGAACATCTTCTCCTGGAACGGGCTGCGCGCCAGTCCGTCGCCATGTTCTCCCGATACGGCACCACCGAACTCGAGTACCAGGTCGGAGACCTGCGTGGCGACCCGTGCAAAGCGCTCCACCCCGTCGGCGGTTTTCATGTTCACGACGGGGCGAATGTGCAGTAGACCCACCGAAGCGTGCGCGTAAAACCCGGCCGTCAGGTTATGCGCCTCGAGAATCGCCATAAAACGTTCAATGTAATCGCGGAGCCGGTCGGGCGCCACGGCCGTATCCTCGACAAAGGAGATCGCTTTGGCGTCACCCCGTTGTGACATCGACAGTCCCAGNGCCGCTCGCCGTAGACCCCAAATGTGAGCTTGAGCTTGCGGCGCCGGTGCGCGGTGAAAGTGATAACCCAAGCCCTGCCGGCGCAGGTCGTTTTCCAGGCGATCGACTTGGGGGGTCAGATCGGTGTCTTCTTCGCTCAGGAATTCGACGATCAGCACCGCTGCCGGGTCACCTTCGATAAAGTCGCGAAACGGCTCAAATTGAGGTTTGTCGCGTGTTGTATCGAGAATAAACCGGTCGACGAGTTCGACCGCAGCAGGTTCGTGTTNCAGGATGGCAGGGGTGGCGCCGAGCGCATCGAGCAGGTCGTGAAACTGGATGGTACAGACGGTCCGCGCTGCCGGCAACGGCAGCAGACGCAACCGCGCCTCGAGTACCATTGCCAAAGTGCCCTCGGAACCAACGAGCAGCCGGGAGAGGTTAAAGCGCGGGTCGACTTTGGGCGCGCGGCAGGGGCGTGCGACGGCGACGTCTTGCCGGTCACTCGCAAATGCATCGAGGTTGTAACCGCCCACACGCCGTAGGATTTTCGGATAGCGGCGGCCGATTTCCTCGGCGTGTTCGTCCGCCAGCTGTTCGACAATTCGATAGCAGTTTCCCTCGAGATCGCTGCGTTGACATTTGTCAGCGAGTTGTCCCGGCTCGAGGGCTTGGAACTCGACGACGCTGCCATCGGCCAGCACGGCCGTCAGCGCTTGCACGTAGTCGATGGTCTTGCCGTAGATTACCGAACGTGTGCCGGCCGAGTTGTTGCCGATCATGCCCCCGATCGTGGCCCGATTGGAGGTCGATAGATCGAGCGGCAAATGCAACCCGTAGGGTCCCAGAAACGCATTCAACTCATCCAATACGATCCCCGCCTGCACGCGCACGGTCTGCGCCTCGGGGTCGAGCTCGATGACCCGATTGAGGTATTTGGAAAAATCGACTTGNAGCCCGCCNCCCACGGCTTGGCCTGCTTGTGACGTGCCGCCACCACGCGCGGTGATAGAGACCGCGTGCTCCGCGCAGCTGCGGACCACTTGGACCACGTCGTCGTACGATCGTGGAATCACCACACCCTGGGGAAGAATCTGGTAGACGCTGGCATCGGTAGAGTAGAACGAACGAGAGACCTGGTCGAAACGGACTTCTCCGTCGATGCGGGATTGCAGCGAGGTCGCCAGATCGCTGACCTCGGACAACGGCCCTCGATCGAGTGGTGGCGCATCGTTGGGAGCCATCTGTGACCTTTACGAGAGCAACGATTGAAGGCCTGCGCGCAGACGGCGAAGTCCTTCGGTTAGATTCTCACCTCCAGTGGCGAAAGAGATCCGCAGCATGCCTTCGGCGGCCGGCCCGTAGGCGGCGCCGTGCATGACCACTACGCCGAAGTCTGTCAACAGCGTCCGCCGAATGCGATTCGAGTCGTTGCCGATCTGGCGTACGTCGACCATCGTGAAGAAACCCGCTTCGGGTGAGCATACATTGACGCCAGGTAGATCGCCGAGCGCGTGTTCGACAGTCTGGCGGCGTTCGCCGTATTCCCTGCACATTTGAGCGACGCAGTCCTGGGGCCCCTCGAGCGCCGCGGTTGCAGCGTCCTGTACAAACGTCGACGGACCGCGGCTCGACTGTTGCAGAACCAGGGACATGCCCCGCAAGAGGTCAGCCGGCGCGGCGCAAAAACCCAACCGCCAGCCGGTCATCGCGTACGACTTCGAGAGGCTGTTGACGATGATCGTTCGCTCGCGCGCAGCGGTCGAGACACTCGCCGCGCTCACGTGGCGATGCTCATCGTAGAGGATCTTTTCATAAATCTCGTCGCTGATCACAATCAGATCCCGCTGCTCTGCAAACGTTTGAATGGCCTCCAGCTCCTCACGACGAAAGATGGTGCCCGTTGGATTCCAGGGAGTATTCAACAACAACGCTCGGGTTCGCGGCCGCGACGCCTCGCGGAGCGCTTCCGGATCGAGTGAATAGCGGCCAGCGGTACAGCGCGATGGTAGCGGCCGCACGGTTGCTCCCAGCAGATCGGCGACACCGTGGTACGCATCGTAGCTCGGTTCAGGCATCAGCACCTCGTCGCCCGGATCGATGACCGCAGCTAGCGCGGCGTAGATGCCGAACGTGGCGCCGCTGGTAATCAGAACCTCGTCTTGCCAACGATAACCGAGGCCGTTCTCTCGTTCGAGCGCGCGGGCGACGGCTTGGCGGAGAGTCGGCTCCCCCTGGTTGTTGGGGTAACCCGTTCGGCCGCCTCGTAACGCAGTCGTGGCAGCGGCCACGATGTGAGGTGGCGTTGGCAGATCGGGTTCTCCACGCATTAGCGAAACCGGTTGGCGTGGCAGGTCCGGGAGTGCGCGCACCTCGGCCATGATCATGTTGACCGCGGTCGGTCGTAGCGCGGCGATGCGCTCAGAAGTTCGGTCGGGGGACATGTAGCGTGCGCGGTGCCCGAGTCCAGGGGGTTTTCTCTCGGTAGCGGTCATTATACGCTTTGATCGTTTCCTCCAGCAGTCGCCGGACAAGATCACGATGGATTGGATTTACCGCTACGGCCTGCAACTGGGGTTCCTCGGCTGTTACCTAGCGATGCTGGCGTACCACGCCTGGCGTGGGGGCCGCCAATCTCGCACTCTGGATGACTATCTGGTCGGCGGTCGGAAGCTAGGTGGGATTGTCACTGCGCTCTCGTTTTACGCGACGTTTGTCAGTTCGGTGACGTTCATCGGCCACGCGGGGAGGAGCTACACTCGCGGACCGACATGGTGGCTGACCTGTGTGGTCGTGTTTACGGCGATGGTCCTGGTCTCCTGGTTTGTGGTGGCGCCGCCACTGGTCGTTCAAGCGAGGCGTTTCAAGGCGCTCACGATTCCCGAATTTCTCGGCCACCGCTATCGTTCTGGGGGCCTGCGCCGGTTTGCTGGACTTGTGGTTGTGCTCGCTTCGCTGGTTTACATGGTGGCCGTCTTCGATGGGGCGGCGCGGTCGCTCGACAGTCTGCTGCAACTCGACAGCAGTTGGATCACGATGGCGGTCATTTTTGTCGTTGTGACGGGGTATACCCTGAGCGGTGGTTACCATTCGGTGGTAGCGACCGACGCGGTTCAAGGGCTGATCTTGTTTGCCGGCGCGATGGCGCTGCCGTGCGCCATGATCGCCCGTCGGGGCGGTCTGGGAAATCTGTTGGACGAGGTGCGCCGCGCTAACCCTACGGCGTTGGATTGGGCGAACGAGATGCCACTGATCACCATGATCGGTCTGGCTTTAGGGGTCGGACTGAAGTTCATCGTCGAGCCGCGTCAACTGTCGAGGTTTTACGGACTGTCATCGGATGGGCAGTTGCGGCGGGGACGGTGGCTCGCTCCTGGACTCGTGTTTTTGACCTATCTACTGATGCTTCCGGTGGGGCTGCTGGCCCACGCATTTGCGTCCCCTGACGTGTTTTCCCAGGCGGGGCAGATCCAGACCGACCGTGTGGTGCCACACCTGTTGTCGGCGGAGGTCGATGTGCTGGGACCGGTGCTGGGCGCGTTTTTTCTGACGGCATTGGCGGCCGCTGCGATGTCTTCACTCGACTCGGTGTTACTGGTTGCCGCTTCGAGCGTCGACCACGACCTCATCGCGCCGGGTCGAGCGGTGCCCGGTGCAATGCGCCGAACGCGTTGGTGGGTGTTGATCCTGGCGGCGGTCGCGGCTTCGCTGGCGTTGTTACGGTTACGCGGGATTGTGGAGATGAGCTCGTTCTCAGGGTCGATTTACGCAGCTTGTTTCTTACCGGCGCTGGTGGTCGGGCTGTTCTGGAAGCGGGGGACGCGGACCGGTGCGATCGCCAGTCTACTGATTGGTTTAACGGTCACAGTCGGGTGGTTTTACGCCAAGAAACTTGCCGCGTTTAGCTCGTTGGCTTCGATCCACGAGGTGTTTGTGGGGACCGGGATCTCGCTGGGTACATACGTGTTGGTGTCGCTGATTGGGTCGGCGGAGAAAACCAGCGACGAGGTCTGAAGTGCCCGTCCGAGCAGCGTCTGTTATTTTCTTGGAGAGGAAGGTGCCGATGGGCGAATCGCAATCGCGGCTGGGGGTTGAGGATCCGCCCCTGACGGGCATTCGAGTGTTGGACCTGACACGCGTCCTGTCGGGGCCGTTTTGTACGTTGCTGCTGGCCGACCTGGGTGCGGACGTCGTAAAGATCGAGCGCCCCGACCGCGGCGACGATGCGCGGGGCATTGGCCCCTTCCTGCGGAGCGGCGCCAGTAGTTACTTTGCGAGTTTGAACCGCGGCAAACAGAGTGTAGCGCTCGATCTCAAGAAGCACTCTGACCAAGAGAAGTTCTTACGGTTGGTCGAAAAGGCCGATGTTCTGGTTGAGAATTTTCGGCCGACGGTGATGGATACGCTAGGCCTCGGCGCAGCGNGGTTGCGGTCGCTTAACCCGCGATTGGTGTATGCGTCGATTTCTGGGTTCGGGAAAACGGGCGCCCGTTCATCACGGGCGGCCTACGATATCATCATCCAGGCGTTGAGTGGATTGATGAGTATCACCGGCAGTGGCGGTGGGCCGGTACGTGTAGGGATCTCGATCAGCGACCTGACGTCAGGACTGTTCGCGGCGTTTGGAATCCTCGCGGCGCTTCGCGACCGCGATCGAACGGGTGCCGGGTGCACNCTCGATCTGGCGATGCTCGATTGCAGCGTCGCCTTGATGGAGAATGCGATCAGTCGGTTGTCGGTGACCGGTGAGGTGCCTCGGCCGCTGGGCACGCAGCACCCCTCGATCACTCCCTTTCAGTCGTTTGCGACCGCGGATGGCGCGCTGGTCGTGGCCGCAGTGACAGACGCGATGTGGCGAAAACTGTGTGCGCTACTCGGTTGCCACGACCTGATCGATGATCCTCGATTTGGCGACAATCCATCACGGACAGCTCACCGGGACGAGTTGGTGCCGATTCTAGCACGGCGGTTTGCGGGACAGACCACACGTGTCTGGCTCGACCAGTTGGAGCAGGCCGATGTCCCGGCAGCACCCGTTCGAGACCTGGCTGGCGTACTCGCAGACTCCGACTTGGCAGCCCGCAGCATGATCCATGAAATGGAATCCGAGGGAGAGACCTTTCTGACGGCAGGATCGCCGCTGCGTTTTAACGGTCGACCGCCGGATTTATCCGCGCGGGCTCCGAACCTGGGTGAGCATGCGGAAGCGGTCTTTCGCAGTTGGCTGGTGGAGTAGAGACCGAGACCGGTTTTGGCAACGCGCCGTGCGCCGATGCGGTGGCCAGCCACTCGGTTGAAGTCTCGAGATGGGCGGCGGGAGAGGACCCGTCGCGGTGGCCGCTGCAGATCGTTTTGGTGGGTTAGTCTGAATTCGCGGGACGAGTCGCGGACGGCTCCGGCGGCGTTTCTCGGTCTCCGGGAACAAACAGGACTCCACGGTCGATCTCCTGCTTTGGCAAGCCGGGACCGGACCAGAACGCCTGCAAGGATTCGCCTCCAGTGTGTTCAAAGAACTCGACTCTCAAGGGGTACAATCCGGTTTTCAGGCGGACGTGACCTGCCGATGTGCGGGGCGCGTGGAGGCCGTCGTTGTCGACGATCAATCGGTTGGCGATGTACAGACGACTGCCGTCATCGGAAGTCGTTGAAAAGGTGTACATGCCGTTCCGGGGGGCCCTGATGAAACCGCTGAAGCGAATCGCAAAATAATCGCCACCCGACGGATGGACGCCGAGCTGGATACGATCGGTGCGCCCGCGGGCGACCGGTGTCATCTTCGACCAGGCGGGCAGCCGGTCCCATCGCCCCGCGGAGACCATGTAGTCGAGGCCCGAGACCACCTTTGCGACATCCAGTGGTTCGACACCCGGTGCCGGGGCTGGTTCGATCGTGGTGGTCAGAGGCTGTTGGTCACGGAGCAACTCGAGTTGCAGCGGTTGGCCCGGTTGGCGGTCGATCAGCGCCAGATAGTAATCGAGGGCCTGTCCGATCTGGAAAGTGCCGATACGGACAATTACGTCGCCGAGCTGTATCCCGGCTTGTGCGGAAGGGGAATTGGCGACGATCGANACCACCTGCGCGGTCGCCGCCAGCGGATCGACTCCGATATCGATTTGAAGTCCGTACCGTTCTTCGATGGCCAACATGGGACGCAGTACGGTGCGTACACGATCGATCGCGATGGCGAAGTTGACGTTCTCCAGATCCGCCTTCTTCGATGTGACGACTCCGATTTGNTCACCCACAGCATTGATCAACGGGCCACCTGAACTTCCTCCACTCACCGCGGCGCTGGTCTGGATCATCGACGGCAGGAACGCGTTTTCGGTATTGGTGGCGCGGTTGAGCCCGCTGACGATGCCGGTCGAGACCGATTGTGGCAAGCCGCCCGGATTTCCGATGACCAGCGTCGGTTCGCCCAGCATTAGGTCATGGCTTCGACCGAGCTTCAAGGCTGTCAGGGGGCTCCCGGCATCGATTTTCAGGATCGCCAGATCTTCGTGTGCGAAACGAGCGATCACTCGGTAGGGTAGAGTTCGGCCGTCGTGGAGTGTCGCATCTCCCCGCACTGCTCCGGCGATCACGTGCTCGTTGGTCAGGAGGTAGCCGGTTTCGTGCAGTACCGACCCACTGCCGACGCGCACTTGGTAGGTGCCGGGATTTTGGTGGGGAGTCAAAGTCCGGATGGAAACCACGGTCGGCAGACAGCTGCGAATCAGGCCCACCAGCGGCGTGTTACGTGGGGAGTTGACCGGTGGCTGTTGTGTCAGGCCTGGGAGCGAGAATGTCAACGCTGCCAGCGCCAGCAGAATTGGTGTGCGCGTCCTCATGTCTGTTACCCAGTGACAAGCGGCGGTCGAGAGAGGCTATGGGGTACCCGTTTCGGAGCCGCACAGCGACCACTATCCACTGGACTCTCATTGTACATAGGGCGACGAGTCCCGGGCGCCGCGACGGAGTACGGATCCGGTCGCGGTCGCTTCGNCAATCACTCGGCTCGCGTTTTCGCATCCGCTGCCGCATCGGGCAGCGTCAGCACCAGGGCCAGGGTCGCCCAACTACTGGCCGCGATTGAAATGAATTGGTCTTTACCGTGTGGAAATCCNCTCTCGTAGTAGGTCTGAAAGGGATTGGCACGGGTCTTGGTATGCCAGGTGCCATCGGGCTGTTGGAGCTTCAGCAGGTAATCGATGCCGCGGCGTACCGCGTGCTGGGTGGCTGGTAGGCCCCCATCACGCAACAACGCCGTCAGGACGCTGCCGGACGCGTAGGCATCGCTCCCGAGTTCGGTGGTTTGGGCCCAGCCCCCATCGTTTCGCTGCTCTTGGAGCAGCGCGTCGACCTGCGTCTTGATGGTGGCCGCCTCCGCGCCGAGCAGTTTCAAGGCGCGCAGCGCAAAGACGCGGTCTTCGGTCTCCTCAGGTGCTGTCTCGGAGAGCCATTGCTGAACGGATTTTCGACGGGTGGCGATCCGTTCTTGTTGGGACTCGGCGCCAAATCCTTGCAGTCCGCGTAGGGCCACATAGGTCGTTGTGAAATCACTACCGGTGGACGGGGGGCGGCTGCCGGGTTGACTCCAATGATCGGCCTCTTGCTGGTATTGCAGCAGGAATCCGGTAACAGCGGTGGTCAGCGCATCGGCAGGGTAGGCACCTGCTTGGAGCGTCCATAGCGCGTAGCCGGCGGTGATCACCCTGCCTCCTTGGCCTTTGCCGGCCAAATACTGTTCCCGGCCACGCCGTAGATGTTCGACCGTATGCTGAATCTGTTTTGCAAACAACTCGCGGTCGATCGAGAAGCCCTTGCGNTGAGCTTCAGCCAGCGCCAACGCCGGCAGCGCCTGATTGTGGCAGGTAAAGCATTGTCGCTGTTTTGCAGAACCAGCTGCCCCCTGTTCCAGACGCGGCAGCGCTCGTCGAATGGCTGCTTCGATCCGCGGGGTGCCCGCCGCGGTCGGATCGGCGGCAAAAGAGTCACCGGTTGTCAGTAGCGAACACAGCAATAGACCAAAACACCGAGGGTGTCGCATCGCACTTCCTCCCATCGGGTGGATACCGTTTCGTTTCTGCGCGAGGGCGAACTGTATCGTAACCGCTCAGACGGGATTGGGAAACGCGCCGCAGGATGCGTGGTCGCGCGTCGGTTTGTGACCCACCGCGTGATCTCGGGCGCCGGTTGGTTTTTGTCCGCCGCCAATATATGCTGGCCGGCAGTTACCGCGGACGGCTGCGGGTTCGACGCTTGTCACCGCCAGCTCTGGAGAATCGGCTTTCCACCGGAGAAACACGTCATGCTGATCGTCGATGGCCATCTCGATCTGGCCCTCAATGCGCTGCAGAACAACCGTGACTTATTGCTTGATGCCTACACCACCCGGGCGCTGGAATCGGGAACNCCCGGTAAGGGTAAAGCCAAGGGGACGGTCGCGTTGCCACAGATGCGGCGGGGCAAAGTGGCCCTCTGTATTACGACGCTATGCGCTCGTTCGACGGGACGCGCNGTTCCCCATATCGACTACGGTTCACCAGCNCAGGCCTACGGCATGGCGCACGGCCAGCTGGCCTATTACCGCGCCTTGGAGGCACAGGGCCACGCGTCGGTGATCACCGACGCGGCTCAGCTCGACACGCACCTCGAGCGCTGGTCGCGGTTTGACGAGACGGCGCAGCCTTTAGACCAGACACCCCCAGTGGGGCTCGTGGTCAGCATGGAGAGCGCCGATCCGGTGCTATTTCCGAGTCAACTGGAGTCCTGGTGGGACGTGGGGCTTCGCCTGATCGGTCCGGCGCACTTTGGACAGGGGCGGTACGCGGGCGGCACCGGCTGCGACGGCGGTCTGACACCGCCGGGGCCCGAGTTGCTTCGAGAGATGGAGCGGCTGGGGATTCTGCTCGATCTGACGCACTTGTCGGATGCGTCCTTCTGGGAGTCGTTGCAGCATTACCAGGGTCGGGTACTGGCCAGCCATACCAACTGTCGGGCGCTGGTGCCCCACCAGCGCGAGTTTGACGACGATCAACTGCGCGCAATCCTTGCACGCGATGGTGTGATCGGTGTCACGCTAGGTAATTGGCAGCTTCGCTTCGGTTGGATTGTGGGAGCGAAGAACGAACATTACTCCGTCACCCTCGACCGGGCGGTCGATCACATCGACCACATTTGCCAGTTGGCCGGGAATTGTACGCAGGTCGCGATTGGTAGTGACTTAGACGGGGGGGTGGGAACCGATGAGTTTCCAGAAGACCTCGACACGATCGAGGATTTGCAGCGATTTTCTCAGCGGTTGTCCGATCGCGGCTACGACCAGGAGTCGATCGCGGCGATTTTGCATGGCAACTGGATCGGGCTGTTACGAACAGCCTGGACCGGGAGATAAGCCGCCTCCGTGATGACCACGAGGCGCGGGCCGAGTGTGAACCCAGGGATTTGCAAGTGGGAGGCGTATGGTCATGCGTGATTCACCGACCCCAGAGAAAATCACAGACGGTGGGCTCTCGCGCCGCANGGCGCTTCAGATGAGCGCCAGTGTGATGGGCGCCTCGGCGCTCGCCGAGGCGGCGGTGCGTGCTCCGAGTGAATTACCGGAAAACGCGCTGATCGTTAAACCCTATGTGCAAATCAGTGATTCCAGGACGCTTGCCCGTGAACGCTTGACCGTGATGTGGCATACCGCGGACCGCGAGTTACCGTGGCAGCTTCGCTACCGGGATGCGGGTGCTGAGAGCTGGTCGACCGCCGTGATCGGCCACAATCGAGTCGCTGTCGAGGGGGTCGCCCCGCACCGCGTGTACCGGGGGTCGTTGACCGGCTTGAGCCCGGGCCGCACCGTCGAGTATCAGCTCGGCCAAGCGGGCTCGACGGTGTTTGCGGCTCGGGCCAAGACGCGCAAGCACGATTCCCAGGCCACGCGGATGGTCGTTGTCGCTGACATGGGCGTGGGCAGCCCACCGCAGCGGCAGGTCGCCTGGCAGATCCATCGGTACGATCCGGACTGTGTGGTGATTCCGGGTGACCTGGTTTACAACAATGGCCGTATTTCCGAATACAGACCCCAGTTTTTTCCAATCTATAACGAGGATCGTCCGAGTCGGGAAGACGGAGCGCCATTGCAGCGTTCGATTCCATTTATGGGGGGACTGGGGCAGCACGATACCGGACAACCGGTCGATCTCTTTGCGGATGGTTTCGCGTATTACCTGTACTGGTCGTTCCCGCTCAACGGACCGCTACAGAAGATCGACGACAGGAATGCGTTTCCACTGGGCACAGCGGCCTCGCGTCGCGACAACGTGCTGAAAGCGGCCGCCGGGCGCTACCCGACGATGGCGTCGTATTCGTTCGATTACGGTAACGCGCACTGGGTGGTACTCGACTCGTGGAACCCGCACTGCAATTGGAACGACAACGCGTTGCGTGACTGGCTGCGCTCGGACTTGCGATCCGCTGCGACCGCCACTTGGAAGTTTGTCAGCTGTTATCTGCCACCGTTCAATTCGTCGACCGCCTTTCCGCATACGCAAAAGATGCGAGTGATCGCCGATATTCTGGAACAGTCGGGCGTCGACATGGTGTTTAGTGGCTATGCGCATTCGTTTCAACGCACCTACCCTCTTCGGTTCAAACCGCACCGGATGGAGCGCGGTCCGGTGCGCCAACCAGGGCATGAGATTCCGGGGGAGTTCACGCTCGACCGGAAATTCGACGGGGTGCGGCAGACCGTGGCCGACGGGATTCTGTATGTCACCAGTGGCTGTGGTGGGAACACCGAACTTCACAGCCCAAATCAAACGGAAAACCCAGCGACGTGGCAGCCGTTTACCTGTCGCTACCATGCCAGTCGCCACCAGTTCACCGGTTTGGAGATCGACGGTACGGAACTCACGTTGCGGCAGATCGATTTGGACGGCAACGAAATCGACCGGGTCATGCTCACCAAGCCGGGCGTCTGAAGGAGGGGCGGGTTGCGTCGGGCAACCACTCGGGGACATCGAAATCTGACGGGTCGTCTTCGCCCAGCGTTGCGAACCAAGAATCGAGCGCCCACAGGTAGCTTGGGCGCGCCGTCTGTGCGCGGTTCAGAGAATTCAGTTCGTAGAGCCCTCGTCGAGGCGATTTTCCGGGCGGGGGGCGTGGCTCATCAGAATCCCGTGAAGCGCGGTCGGCAGCCGTTGGCGCGGCGAACAGAGACTCAGCCTGTGGCGTGTGGGTTGGCCACTCGAGAAGCGCAAACAGCGTGACAGATGTGGGCGATCGCGTTGCCTCCCCTTCGCCGGAGGCACTTCGAGAGTTGAGGAAGTTGACGACCGTCAACACGTCGTTGGGTGCCAACGCACCGTCGCGATTGACGTCATAAAAAGGTGCCACCACCCCTTCTTCACGCGGCGTCGGCAACACCCGTGTGCCGTCGCGGTTGATGCTTGAGACCCCGGCGATTGCATCGTTGGGAGCGATGCTGCCGTCGTCATTGACGTCCATCGGCAGCCGACCGTTGTACCAGGGAAAGTCGGTGGTCAGTGTAATCGTGACGGTGGTGGTGTCGCTCTCGTCCTCCGCATCGGTCGCTTTGTAGCTGAAGCTGTCGGTCCGGTTGAAATCCTCGTCTGGCTCATACGTAAAACTACCATCTGCTGAAAGCGAAAGCGCGCCGTGGCTCGTGGAGTCGACCAGCACCGCCGTTAGACTGTCGTCATCTTGGTCGCTGTCGTTGTCCAGTACGCCCGGGGCGGCGATGACCAGGGTCACGTTTTCCACACCCGTATAGGCGTCATCAGCCGCTGCGGGTGCTCGGTTCGTCGACTCGATAATCACTTCGAACGCCTCGCTGAAGCTGGCGTTGTCGGTCACCGTCTCGAGATCGCCATCCAGTCCACCGTCCTTTACCGTGACGGTGATCGTGGCGGTGCCACTCTGAGCGGCCAGCGGCTGAAACGTCAGACTCCCCGTCTGTTGAGCCGAGGTATAGGTCACCGCGGGATCTTCAATCAAATCGGGTTGGTCGCTACTGGCGGTGACCTGCAGCGTCTGATCTTCACCGCCGCCAGCGGTGATCCCCGTCAGATCGACCGTCTGCTGCCCCGCGCCTTCGTCGAGCGTCAGGTCGTCGAGTCCATCCAGCGTGGGAGTGTCGTTGACCGCCGTCACCGCCACCTCAAAGGTCCGGCTGAAGCTGGCGTTGTCGGTCGCCGTCACAAGATCACCATCCAGTCCAGCGTCCTCCACGGTGACGGTGATCGTGGCGGTTCCACTCTGGTCGGCCAGCGGCGTAAACGTCAGGCTCCCCGTCAGATCGTCGGTTGAATAGGTCACCCCGGGGTCTTCGATCAAGTCGGTATTGTCGCTGCTGGCGGTGACCCGCAGCGTCTGGTCTTCGCCACCACCGGCGGTGATGCCGTCCAGGTCGACCGACTGCTCATCGGCGTCCTCGTCGACCGCCACGCCGTCGATTGCGCCGAGCGTCGGCGGGTCGTTGACCGCCGCGACCGTCACCTCAAATGTCTGGCTGAAGATGCCGTTGTCGGCGTGGGTCGCCAGGTCCTCGTCCGGCCCGCCATCTTCAACCGTGACAGTGATCGTGGCGGCTCCACTCTGGTCTGCCAGGGGCGCAAACGTCAGGTTTCCCAGCGCGTCGTCGGATGAATAGGTCACCTTGGGGTCTTCGACCAAGCCGGTATTGTCGCTGCTGGCGGTGACCTGCAGCGGCTGGTCTTCACCGCTTCCGGCGGTGATGCCACTCAGGTCGGCCGACTGCTCATCGGCATCTTCGTCGAGTGTCAGATCCTCGATTGCGTCGAGAGTTGGTGTGGCATTCACGGTGACGGTGAACGTCTGGAGGGTGGTGGCGTTGTCGTTGGTAGTGATGAGATCTTTGTCGAGTCCGCCGTCCTCGACGATCACCGTGATCAGCGCCGTTCCGCTCTGATCCGCCAGGGGTATAAAGGCTAGGCTTCCCGTTTCGTCGTCCGAGGTGTAGGCCACCGCGGGGTCGTCGATCAAGGCCGTATTGTCGCTGCTGGCGGTGACCCGCAGCGGCTGGTCTTCGCCACCACCGGCGGTGATCCCGGACAGGTTGACCGATTGGGTGNCGGCGTCTTCCTGGATCGACCGGTCGTCGAGCGNCGCCAGGGTTGGGACGTCGTTGACGGCCGTGACAGTTACCGTAAACGTCCGGCTGACGGAAGCGTTGTCGGCCGCAGTCTGGAGGTCCAGATCGGGGCCCCCGTCGGTGACGGTGACGGTGATCGCCGCCACGCCGTGGGCGTCGGCGACGGGTGGAAAATGCAGTGTGCCCGTTTGGTCCGGGGAGTTGTAATCGATTTCCGGGTCGAGGATTAGCTCGGGATTGTCACTGCTGGCGGTGACTTGCAGCGGCTGGTTTTCCCGACCGCCGGCGGTGATTCCCAGCAGGTCGACGGTCGGATCGGCGGCGTCTTCCTCGATCGTTACATCGGTGAGGATGCCGATGGTGGGGGTCGCGTTGTGCGGGTACCAGCTGATCGTGTCGTCGTCGGCAGAGGCCGAGATGACGTCGAGATCGCCGTCCCCATCGAGATCGGCGACAACCAAAGCCGTCGCCCCCGCCGCCGCCTCGCTGATCGGATGGNGCGCAAATTGTTGGCTTCCGTCGTTTTCATACCAGGCGATGGTGTTGTCGGTCGCNGATGACGCGAGCAGATCGGTATCGCCGTCTCCGTCGAAGTCCGCCGCGACGACTCCGTTGGCCCCCGCGGCCTGGGCGCTGACCGGGTGGGCGACAAATGCCTGGTCTTCGTCCTCCGCGTCGGAGTCGTATTCGTACCAGGTGATGGTATCGTCGTCAGCGGATGTCGCGAGGACGTCGGTATCTCCGTCCCGATCGAGGTCGGTGGTAAACAGGCTGCTTGCTCCGGCAACCGCGTCGCTGATCACGTGGGCAGTGAAACTCTGACTACCGTCATTGGCGTACCAGGCGATCGATCCATCCTCGCTCGACGCACTCAAAACATCAAGAAAGCCGTCGCGGTTGACGTCGGCGGCGAACACACCACGGGCGCCGTCCGCCTCGCTGTGGACGGTATGGGCCGTAAATTGTTGTCCGCTGTCGTTCTCGTACCAGCTCACGCTGTCACCTTCAAACGATGTCGCGAGGATGTCACGATCACCGTCCGCATCCAGGTCGACCGCCAGAACGCTGCTGGCTCCGTCGGCCGTATCGCTGATCACGCGGAGGGTGAAACCCTGGCTGCCGTCGTTTTCATACCAGGCGATGGTGTCGTCTTCAAACGAAGCCGACAGGACATCGAGGTCGCCGTCGCCATCGACATCGGCGGTGGCGACACTGCTGGCTCCGTCGGCCGAATCGCTAATCGTCTTGCGAGACCCGAACACATCGGCGGCGGGAACCGCCTCGGTGATGGTCACCAGGTGGTCTTCGACCTCACCGTCTCCGGCCAATCCGAAGGCCCCCAGGTCGTCCGTGGTCGCGATCCGAAAGCGGGCTGCGTGGCTACCGTCGGTGGCCCAGCTGGGGACCGCAAATGCAACGGCGTTTGGTCCCGCGTCGACCGCGACTCCGTCGGCAACGTGTTCGCTCGGCCCACCCCAGCTGCCATCCGAGTCGAAGTCGATCCAGGCGTTGAGTCGAGCGCCGTCGGGGGCGTTTTGGACATCGACTGCGATCGATGCGCCGAGTTGGCCAGTGGTGAGGACCGACAGGGTCACGCCATCCTCATCATTCTCACCCGCGTTGTCGTCACCGTCGGCGCCGATTGTCGGCTGGCCGTCATCTTCGGTATCCCGTAGAGCTCCTAGGCGAGGCCCGTGGGCCAGGTGCTGGGCACCGTCGAACTCTTGCAGGGTGGGGTACGGCTCGGGCGCATCGCCGAAATCCGCAATCAGCAAACGCCGTTGTTCGAGCGCCTCCAGCGACAGTCGACGGATGACGGACGCCGGTTCGGTGTGTCGCTGCCGCGCTGATGGGCCGGCCCGCCGGCCCGGCAATTGTCGGGATCGGTGTCGCATACCGAAAGACCTTTTGAAAACGAGCGGGTCGAACAGCCCTCCCGCTCATCGTATCGCCGATCCCATTTTTTTTGCAAGGAGAATGCTCGCGGCAGGCAGGCTTGAGGTTGCCCGTCGGCAGCGCCCGACGTGGGACCCATGNCNCGNCTGTGCACCGANATGCGTGGAGTGAGCGAGATGCCAGTCGATGTNAACCGCGNGCTCAGGTGAGCGTTCGTTGAGCNGGCGACGATCCGGTCGGGCCGCGGGATCTCGGCGGCGCGGGGACGACCGTATGGAGCGCGTGTCCAGCGCGCGGCACACACGGCGAAAGGAGGCACTTTACTTGTGCGTTGGGCGGGCATCGGGTTTGGTGGACGGCCACACCGCGATCGCGCGTTCGAGTAACTGGACGCGTTCGAGGTACGGCATGTATTGCGCTTTCAATGGTTGATCGGAGGCGGATGCCGCCAGCAGGCGCGCCTCGTGGAGATGGCTGCTCAGTCGGTCGAAAATGCGCCGGTTTGGAATCACGTGTCGGATGTTGAAAACCCAACCGTGAATGGTCTCGGGACGTTTCAGCAACGCGTCGTCCGGCATGAACTCCGGCGTTTGGCTGAACTGTACCCAGCCGCGTTCCATCAGCGACCAGAAGCTGGTAATCGGCTCGGCCGCTGGTCCGTAATAGTGTTCGATAAAATCATTGACGGTGATGTCGACGTCGAGGTCCGGGTTCCAGGCGGCTTTGCCGTANATGTAGAAGTTCAGGATGTTGTACCGCCAGTGGTCCGTCACGATGATGTCCGGCCGCTGGTCGTAGTGATGCATGGTCGACGGGAGCAGGCTCACGTTATCGATGACTCCATTGATCCCCAGTGACCGAACGAACTGAAAGTCCCGTGGGATCTTGTGGACCATCGAGATCGGCAGACCCTTCATGAAGTTCCACGACCAGTAGTAACTCCAACTCACCGACTCCGGGTAATGCGGCGCCCACATCCGTGCGATCGGTCGGATCCGCTTGCCTTTCGGACAGTCCTCGTCGTTGAACGCGTGACGGTCGCACTGCCGGTAGGCGTCGACCGCCGAGAGCACGGACGGACCGGGTAGGATCTCTGCGCGGAGATGTCCTTTGCGGTCCAACGGAAGGTCTTCGAGGTTGTAGTAGTGATTGAAGGCGATCCGGCGACCGGGCAAAACCTGTTGGACTCCAGCGAACTTCAAGCGCATTGTGGGCTGCGATCCTTCGTTGATAATCTTGATCATGCGCGCGTAGCTGGCCGATCGGTTGAGCCCGCCAAAATGTGCTTTCCGGTCCGGGTCTGCTTCCAAATCGCGGCAATTGTCACAACTACACCACTCGGTCGTGTCACCGGCCCAGATGAACAGAACGTCGATCCACGGGTGGCTCGTTAGGAAGCGGATCACATTTTGCGTCAATTCGCGCATGGCTTCGTCGTTGCTCGTGCAGAGCTGCGTGCGGTTGCTGAAGCTGACGCTCGGATCGAGTCGCTTGTGGTCACCAATTTTCGCGAAGTAGTCCGGGTGGTCGGCGTAAGTCTCCGGCGAGAGCAACTGGGGCAGGATGTGTCCGCCCCACAGGATGTCCAGCCCTCGATCGACCATGGCGGGAACCGCGGT
>PADE01000036.1 GCA_002702965.1 Planctomycetaceae bacterium | reverse complement strand
CGTCGGGACCGGACTGACTGAAAATAGAGACTCGACGAAGAGGCTTGCCGTTGACGGGCAACTGCTTTCCCCGACGAAAGTCGAGCCCCGGCGGGGACGCCGTTGAGCAATTCTCGAAGAACGTGATGAATCCCTTCTCGCAGCCAACCAGCAAATCGGGCTTGTTGTCACCGTTCCAGTCACAGATGTGAGGAATTGCGAACGCATCAACCAGGAGTGGTGCGTTCTCCTGCAGCACCGGCCCACGAATGGAGTATTGCGGAGTCTCACGCGACCCGATGTTGTGGGCATGGTAGATGAACTGGGCAGATCCAAACAAAAGGTGATGGGCATCACCCTTCTTCCAGTTTGCCAAAACAAGGCTCAGCCCCTGGTAGGGGAGGTCCTTCTTGCCGTCAACTTGAATCGCAACTCCGTTCCCTAGCCGGGGCTTTGTTCGAGTACCCTCATTCCGGAAAGCCACCAGTCGATTGTTCGTACAGGCGATCACATCCAGCACGCCATCTCCGTCAAAATCCACCACGGCTGGTGAGGCATTGGCGTAGAACATGGCCAAATGCTGATCTTCACCGATCCGCAAGGCGGTGCCGACCGTGAACTTTGGCTTGTCACGAGTTCCTACGTTCTTGTGAAACACCAGAATTCCAAGTGGATCGCCACCAAGCCAGGTCTTGCCCGCGAAGACCGCGTCCCATCCGTAGCCACCGAGCGGCTGGTACTTCAGCGGCGAGGCGTAGTACACCAGCCGAACCCCAACGATCAAATCGGGTAGCGCATCGCCGTCCCAATCGACCACGTTGATGGTCGGCGCGGAATTGCTCTTCAGGAGGGGTTCCAGGGCCTTGCCTCCGCTGGCCTCCAGCAGTGGTCCCTGATACCGGAATGTTCGCCGGTTCGCCTTGCCGCGTCCGATTCCCTTCCACCATCGGAATGGCTCTTCCTTGCTGCCCGTGACGATGTCGACCTCGCCGTCCCCGTTCAGATCGCCAAAACTGTGGGACCCGTGCCAGCGTTCCTTGTACCGGGGGCTGAGGGGCGCGGCCGGTTCGTCATAGTCGATGAACTCCGAGAGTTTCCGGGGCTGCCCGAAAACAGGAACATCGCCCTGGTTGCGACCCGTATGGAGATAGACATCGGTCCGCATCACGATGTCTTGCAGGCCGTCGTCATTGACGTCGAACAGACTGGCCAACGACATCAGCACGCCCCAGGGCATATACGCGGGCCGCGAACCATCCCATTTAGTTTCCGGCACCAACGGGCAGGTCAGCATCGGCCCCGGCTGGTTTGTATCCGCCGCATACAGGAGCCGTGGCGTCGCAAACGTCTCCGAGAATTTCCATTCCGCGACCGCCGGAACGCGGCTGCGGTCGATCACAATCACCGACAGGAATCCGGCCAACGACATCAGCAGACAACCGAGTGGACGATTCATGTGTGGCCCCTTTGGATGGCGCATCTCGTCCCCACCAATATAGAGTCCGGCGGGATGCCGTGGGGTGCTGCGGCTGGAGAAGACCAGGTCTCGGTCTAGCGTGGGGCCCAGGGGGAGGGACGTCGGGAGAGATTCTGCGGTTCGGCCGCACCTGTAGCAACTATCTTGACGGTCGCTGAGTTGGTTGCGACCGCATAGCGGATCTGCGAAAATTCCTCGCCGTGCCGGTCACCATCAGCCCGCATCGGGGCACTTGCTCGTGTTTGAAAAAACCACTCGCGGCGCGATCTTGTCTGGCGTGAAACAGGCGCCGTCCACTCTATCAACACCATGGTTGCAGATTGGCAGCAACGGGAGAGAACAATGAAATAGACAGTATGGTTCTTGGCGGCCATCTTGGGTTGCGCAACGTCGGTCGTGGCGGCGGAAGACGCGCCCGCCGCATCGGAGTTCGTGAAACCGGACTCCTGGGAAGCGTTCGTTGCCTACTCCAAACAAGGGGGCGATTTCGGCACTTGGAAATCACGGGGCAAGACGGTCAAAATCTGGGAAGGCATTCCTGGTGGCCTCGACTACACGCTCACCTTCACGATTAGCCTCGCCCATGATGGTAAGGCCATTCTCCAAACCCACTTCATGGCAACTTCGACGGGGGAGGTTATCTCGACCGGTAGTATCCTCCGTTATTGGGACGCCAAGTCGAAGTCGGTTTACTCTGCGCACTCGGGTTTTGACCAGGGACAGTTGTTCACGGGCCATTCCACGTTGGTAGGAATCGACCACAAGAATCAAATCATCAAATGGCAGTACACCGAGACCAGCCGTGGCAAGACGGCCGACTACTTCCAGACCGTCCAACGGAAGGGTCCCGACAAACGCTGGGAGAGCCACCAACTCACATCCGGGGGTGAGGCCTGGAGCGACGAGGTGACTCGAGAAATCGGTTCCACCGAAGNCCCTGCNCCNGGTCGACGAGCGCTGCAACGATTGCGAGGACTACTGAGACGGCTCCGGTAAAACGCCGTCCCGGCGCTGCAGCGCCGATGGTGGACTTGGGAAAGCCAAGGCGACGCACATCCACCGAGTTGCATCGTCGAAGACAAGCCGGAATCACACGGACGACACGAGCCTCAACATCAACCGACAACCAGCAGACGGGNAATGAGCCGTTTCATCAGAAAGACGCAGCAAAGCGTTGCGTCCCCTTAATCGTTCCCCGGGACCAACCGCGGGCCGCGGTGTTCAGACAGCAACCGGGACCGGCGATTTTTCGATCCAGTCCGGGTCACATGCCGGACAATGAAAAGCGGTGCCACGTCCTATCGGCACCGGGCCCATCGAAGTCTAAGATCATTCTGAAGACCGCGCCGCAAAGGCATCGTCCGGAACAGGCTGCGAAGTTCGCGAAGACATTCGCCGAGACCCATGTCGCTGCGAAGAGCTCGCGGGCCAACGGGAACCCCCGCAGCCGACCGAGTCGATATCCAGTGATCCTTCAGAATAGTGGACCCACGAACTTTCCTAGATCGGAGGAGCGAAACATGAAACGATTGACGTTACTGCTGACAACGATTGCACTGACTGCGCCGTTTCCCTTGTTGGCCCAAATCAATGACACCGTCGATGATGGAAAACTGCGCATCATCTGCTTTGGAGCACACCCGGACGACGCGGAATACAAAAGCGGTGGCACCGCCGCGCTGTGGGCGAAGCGCGGGCATCACGTAAANCTGGTGTCCGTCACCAACGGTGACATCGGCCACTGGCAAATGTCCGGGGGAGCGCTGGCCAAGCGCCGCACGGCCGAATCGGCGGAAGTCGCCAAGCGTTTAGAGGTCACTTCCCAGGTACTCGACATTCACGACGGCGAGTTGCTGCCGACACTCGAAAACCGCCGCACTATTACACGCCTGATTCGCGAGTGGAACGCCGACATCGTGATNTCCCATCGTCCCTGGGATTATCATCCGGATCACCGCTATGTGGGGGTGTTGGTCCAGGACGCCGCATTCATGGTGACGGTTCCTTTCTTCTGTCCCGACACACCGCATTTGAAGAAAAATCCCGTATTCTTGTATTCCAGTGACCGCTTCAAGAAGCCGTACCCGTTTGAGGCNGACATTGCGGTCGCCATTGATGATGTATTCGAACAAAAAGTCGATGCACTGTTAGCCCTCGAATCACAGACATTCGAAGGTGGCGCCCTCGGCAGTGCGGAAAAAATGGCCAATGCCCCGCCCGCTTCGCAACCGGAATTACGCCGGTCTTGGTTACGCGAGCGCTGGGACCGTCGGTCTAGCAGCGAGGCGAGACGATTTCGTCAGGCGCTCAACCGCTGGTACGGCGCCGACCGTGGCGCAAACGTGAAATACGCCGAGGCTTTCGAGATCTGCGAATACGGTCGTCAGCCAACGAGTGCCGAAGTGCGAAAACTTTTCCCGTTNTTCGACACGCAGGAATAATCGGGAGTGTTTCGCGCGGGAGCAAGACGACTCACGGTTTGCCGATCGGTCTCCCGGGTCCTTGCGTTGTTCGGTCAAAGATCTTGCAGGGTGATCGGCCCAGCGTTGTTTGGTGCGCTTGTGCGGTACCGCGGCGAGTCGAACGGGCGCGCCGTCTGTGGAAACAAGAGAACCTGCGAGTTCCGAGAGAACGGCATCTCAAACGACGCTCGTTCGGCGGTAGCCAGAATAGCTGCGCGGGTTTCCGAGCAACGGGTGCCGACTCGCTATTTCTCTGCCAACGTAATCACGAGATTGCGTTTGGGAGTGTCGCCAACCTCGATGTGCGTGATCACTTTCTTTGTCTGCGTATCCACGACACACACCTTTCGTTTGCCGCGAACGCTGATGTAAGCGAACTTGCTGTCAGGAGTGAAACACAGCCAGTAGACACGGCCGATCATCGGGATGGCGGTGATCTCGGCAAAGTCATCGACCGTCANGTCGTGCACGTGCACCAGTTGGTGTTCGACGTTGCACGACCAGATCTCCGTTTGATCCGGCCGGATCGCCAGACCGTGGCAGCGGCTGCCCTTGGCGCGTAATTCGGTTGGAATCTGATGCCTGACGGTGGCCATCGCTTTGCGCGTATTCGTATCAGCGGCCTGAAACCCGATCAGACCATCGATTTGCTGGTACAGCCTCCGGCCATCGGCGGACAATGCGGGTGGCCGAACGACGTTGGCAAATGGAATCGTGCCGATTACCTTGTGGCCGGCTTGTACGTCGACGATCGTTACCTTCTTAGGGCTGCCCATGGGGGACAGGTACATTAACTTGCCGTCCCGCGACGCTTGCGTGTTGTGCGGCCGGCCGCCCGTACGGATCTTGGTAACAAGCTTCTTCTCATGCCCGTCGATGACCCAGTACATACCGTCGTTGCACGGCACATAAATCCATTTGCCGTCCGGAGTGCAGGCGAGCTGGTTCGGTTTGGGACCGATCTTCATCCGGTGCGTGATCGCGTACGTGCGAGGATCGACCCACTGCAACTCGCCCAACGGACCTTTCATGTTCTCGATCGCGAGATACACCACACGGGCGTCGTCCGGAGCCGCGATCCCGTGCGGTTGCGGTCCGACCTCGATGCGATGGACTACCTTGTGGGTGCCCACGTCGATCACGTGCACGTCATTGCCTTGCGAGTTGGTCACCCACAGGAATTGCTTGTCTGCTGTGGCGCTCTTTGGGAAGATGACGGCTAGCCAAGATACGGCCACAACCAAACTTGCTAGGCGAACGTGATGGCTCATGGGTGCTCCTTGATAGATCGTTGGCGGGTCCCAACCGATTCGCGAATTCTAGGCCACAGCCCCGCACTTCGCAAAGAAACAGCCTCCGCATTTTACTTATCCCGCGCCAGTTGGTGGAGAATTGGGTTCCCAGCAGTGGTGGGCGCGATCTGCTGGGTTGCTGCGGCTGCCGAGTCACTCGACGCACGCGATCGCAGTCCGATCGCGGTTGCAGTCGCACCGAACGGCCGCCGCTGCGCGGTAGCCAATCACACGTCGGACTCGGTCACACTCGTGGATCTGGTGCGCGGCGAAGTGATCGTCGAGCAGCCTTGTGGAGACGGCCCTTCGGACTTGGTGTGGGTCGACGACCAGACGGTTCTTGTTTGCTTGCGGGCCGCGGACTCCGTCGTTTTCCTGCGCATCGATGCGGCCCGCATCTCCGTCGCCAAACGAATGGTCGTTGGCGATGAACCATCCGCTATTGCACTCGCGGCGGCGAACGCCAAAACCGGAGCACCACCGCGGGCGTTTGTCGCCCTGTCGGGACAGGATCAGGTGGCCGTGCTTGACCTGGCGCGACAGCGCGTCACGCACCGCATCGACGTCGGCCAACAAATCTCGAGCGTTGCGGTTTCACCCGATGGCGACTGGCTCGTAACCGCTTGCTCGATTCCAGGGGCGATGTTTGTCCACGACGCTGTCTCGTACGACCAGATCAGTCGGCGCGTGTTACTTGACGAAACGGGCAACGTCGGCCTGGTCGCGGTCTTGCCGGATTCATCCGCGTGCCTCGTTCCTCATATTGTCAACCGGACCTTCCCCGTGAACGCCGAGAACATTGAGAAAGGTTGGGTGATTGACAATCGCCTGTCGAGGCTGCCACTTCCCACGGGACAGGAGTGGGACCAGGCCCAGTTGGGTTTGGACAAACGGGGCGACGCGGTCGGTGACGCGCATGCTGCTGCGGTGAGTCCGGATGGGAAATGGTTGTTGGTCACCTGTGGCGGCACTCACGAANTGTTGATCTTTCGCCGGCGCGGAATTCCCTGGCCGCCCGCCGATCCAGGCGATTTCATTCCCGATGAATTGTTGCGGGATGACGGGCGGTTCCGCCGACTCGAGCTCGGTGGCCGCCCATTAGGAGTCGAGTTCATCAACCGGAAGACGGCGATTGTCACCAATTACTTACTCAATGCGCTGCAAGTCATCGACGTTTCAGAGGCGAGGATCAAGCGCACAATCCATTTGGGCGAAAACACCCAACCGAGCCTCGAACGCCGCGGTGAGGCGATCTTCTACGACGCCGACCGATCTCTCAACAGCTGGTTCAGTTGCCATACCTGCCATCCGGATGGCCACACATCCGGACTGACTTTCGACACCCTGAACGACGGCAGCTATAACACGCAGAAGTTGACTCCCTCTCTGCGAGGCGTCGCCCACACCGCTCCCTGGACTTGGCATGGCTGGCAAACAGATCTGCGGGCGGCCGTGCGAAAGTCACTGGTATCAACCATGCACAGCCGCCGCCCGCCGACCGACGATGATGCGCGGGCGCTCGTGGCCTTCTTGTCGACGATGGATCATCTGCAGAGCCCGCATCTCGCGCCAGATGGCCAACTGACAGCGGATGCTCACCGCGGTAAGGTCGTGTTTGAGGGGCAGGGTGAATGCGCGAGATGCCACCGGAAACCGCATTTCACGACGCGGCAGACCTTCGACGTCGGTCTCACTTCGGCGCGGGAAGGTTCCCAAGAGTTTAACCCTCCCCAGCTGCGAGGAGTGTATTCTCGCCGCCGGTTTTTGCACGACGGGCGGGCTCGATCGTTGCGAGAAGTTCTGGTTCGACATCATCGTCCGGAAACCGTCGGCGGCGAAGTGATTGATGATCAGCAGTTGCGAGACTTGATCGCGTATCTCAAGACACTTTGACGGTTCGCCCAGACTGGACCAGATGCTTGGCGGACCAAACACAGGTCGTTCGGACGCATCCGCAGAGAGGTTGCTCGTTGGCCAAAATGCGTTGTCGTTCGGGGACGCC
Organism: Planctomycetaceae bacterium; assembly: GCA_002702965.1. Classification (GTDB taxonomy): domain Bacteria; phylum Planctomycetota; class Planctomycetia; order Pirellulales; family Pirellulaceae; genus UBA9264. The sequence goes on along the minus strand of PADE01000036.1, from coordinate 12,309 downwards.
CGCGCTATTTTTGGTTCGACGCCTTCCGCCGGCAGACGTTTTGGGTGTGGCCTCTTCGGGTTGCGGTTCCAGACGCCACCCATATAGAGCCCGGCGAGGAATCGGGGGCAAGCCCTAACTCCCGAGCCGGGTTAGGCCTGAGGGGCGTGTTGAAAGCCACGATCCACAGGCGTGATTGGGTCGGTCGATTGCACCCGCGCAGGACCGTACCTTACAACTTGGTTAGCTGGCTCCATGCGAGAGCCAACGACATGTCACAACACCCACACAAGAGGGAGGTGAGGTGAGAATTCCTGGTCCGCATACGACGGCGATTATTGGTAACCCCCGGCGCGCGCAAACCGGAAGATTAGGGCCGGTGGTTGGGGCCCTCCTGGCAGTCCTGACTGCGCACTGGCTGGTGGCTGGGTCGACTCCCGGCGAAGACCGGTCTGGCGCCGCAGGACGCCGACCCGACCCTGCAAACAAAGCGAGCGGAAAGCCGTTGCCCACGGATCTGGGCCAGTGGTGGCAACCTCGCGGAAATCGCCGCTTGACTGGCCGATCGNGTGTTCAGGGCAACATCGCGACGCCGGNGATTCTCTGGAAGCATTCGATGGGCGCTCGCCAAACCTTGTTGGCCACTTCGCTGGTACCAAATGGCGGCGCGCACGAGATTCTCTTGCCCAGGNAGAACACCGCCGACGCGAAGTGGGAGCACACATTGTCTGCATGGGGGGTGCGCGCCCCGTGGGTTGACTTGGATGGAGACGGCTCGCGTGAATCTCTGCCAAGTGGTACCAACAGCAAGGCCGGCCGCATCCTGCCCGNGCTCGGCGGTTGGCAGCTGGTCACGACCGCGCCCAAGAACTACCCCGACTCTCAACCCTATCTAGGGACGGTGACATTACATGTCCGCGACAAGCAACAGTGGGTTCCGAAATGGAAAACCGAGACCGACACGCTGATCTGGTCGGCGGAACCGATTTTCGGTGATTTCGATGACGACGGTCGGCCGGAGATCGCCTGTTTGCCTTGGTACAAAATGAACATCCTCGACGCCGCGACGGGTGAGATCGAGGAACAATGCCACTACCTTCACAAAGACGAAAATCCAGGGGCGGGCGGTCGAGCCTACGGCTGGTTTGGGGCTTATGACGTCGACAACACGGCTCGAGATGAATTCATCATCTTGGACGATTTCACGATGCACATGGAGGTGCTGGCCTGGCGAAATGGTGAACTTCAAAGGCTGTGGAGCAAGCGACTGCGGATGCAGAAATCGGAAACGGATTCGACCGGGGTGCGGAATCTCGAGCAGCAGGTCTCGCTGCGGGTCAACCCGGAGCCGGTTCAGGACGTCGATGGCGATCGCCACCGGGAGATCGTCATCTCCACCTACAACATCTCCGATGACCAGCGGTGGCACGTATGGGTATTGGACGCCCTGACAGGCAACATCCGGTGGGATCTTCCGGGGATGTTTCTCAGTGGTTTGCGCGACACGGACGGTGATGGCGTCCCGGAACTCTTTTGCACGCGGGTGGACGAAGGGCTGCGTATTCCGAGTCCAGCCAATCTGTCGCTGATCAGTCTCAAAGGGGGTGAGCTGGTGACCCGCTGGGAGAAGAAGAACGCGAGTTGGCAAACATATAAACTTCCCGAGTTCCCTGCGAACGTAAACAGTGGCGCATCGCTGGCGACTGAGACCGTGCTGTGTGGCCCCGTTGCCCCGGGGGAGCGCANTGTATTCTTCACGCTGGAGCCGATGGGCGCTGCAAACGGAATCGTCGAAGTCACTGCGTGGCAGGCGGCGGCTGATCGGTCGTTTCACGCCATCGGCACGTTGCGCGGTCCGCGGCTCAGCGTGATGGGCCTGCGCGCGATGGACAACAGACGGCGCGTGGTGCTATTGAGCGCATCCTCATTTGACGGCGAACGATCCGTCGTGGCGAGCTTCGATGCGACCGCAGAAATACGGCATTCTCGTCGCCTGCCGGCTCCCGTCTGCCCCGTTGTGGTTGGGCGTCTCGAGCCAGGGGCCCCGCCGACGATCATCGCGCAGGGAGCGAACGAAACNGTGGAGGCAATCCGACCCGCGCCGGACGGCACGGCCAGGCTGGTGTGGCGTGCACCGGGTCGCGGAATGACCTGCAACAATTTCTGGGAAGGTCTGTTGTTGGCGGACCTGGCGGGGGACGGAACGGTGTCGACGGTGGTGGGAACGCGCGGTGACGGCGATTGTGCGCGGCTCACGGTGTTGTCGGCCTCAGGAGAAGTGGTTTGGAAACGGGACTTCGCGGAGTTTCCGGGAACACCCCCTCCATGGAACGTGCCGGGTTTGATGTATTGGCAGGCGGGCTACTTCAGTAGCCCCGANCGCATGGACCTGTTGGTCCAGATGCGTGTTTTAGGCGGATTGAGCTACATGATTGACGGGCGGGACGGCAAGACGATGTGGCGGAGGGAGACATCCGTACCGGGGCGAACGTTCGGGCGAAATCTGATGACCATGTATGATTTCGACGGCGATGGCTTTGAAGATGTGCTGAATACGTTCCCCGATCTGTTTTGTGTCGCCCAAGGGCGAACGGGCAAGCTACTGCTGTCGGAACGCGCAGGCAAGTTCGTCCCCGGATACGGGTACTACGGTACCGCCATCGTGGCCGACTTTTTGGGCAAGGGGGAGGACCAATTGTTGTTTTCCAGCCCCTACGCGATGGCTTTGCTGGAGCGGAACGGGAAACGCATCTGGCATGGTTCCCAGGGGCAGGGCAGCCAGGTTCGGGCCGGCATTGGAGACGCAGACGGCGACGGTGGCATGGACTTGTTTCTGATCGCTGACAAGGANGGGAAACGCGAGTTCCAATGCCGCACAGCGGCGACCGGCCAGTCGATGTGGAACCTGCCNTTNCCGGGAGGGCCCAAACCGACCGATCCGGCAACGGCTGATATCGACGGGGACGGCAAAGACGAATGTGTGTTTACGATCGGGGACACGATCTATGCGGTTGGTGCGGTAGCAGACGGGCGGTCGGGAAAGATCGCGTGGACACGAGTGATGCCCGGTCATCTCAGCGCGGCAACGGTCGCCGATGTCACGGGAGACGGCCATGCCCAGATCGTGGTTTCGTGTTCCGATGGGGCCATTTATGGCATTGGACCCGCAACGCTTACGCAGAACAAATAGGCTGGAACGAAATACACGGGTCCCCGCTCTCTGACCTTCGCAGGCGGNTTTTTACTTCGCGTGCGGTCGGCGGGTGAGCACGCCACTCCCGCGGACCGACGATGCAGACGACCCCTGTCGGGAGCAGAGGGAGGAGGAAAAGAGCGAGGTCTACACGTGTTGCGAGCGATCTCCAAGACGCGGCCTATTTGAGCCGTTGGTCACTGCTGAACACGAGCTGCTTGGTGTCACGCGACTTCCAGTTATTCTGGTGTCGACGTGAGGTGAACCGGGATGCGTCACCACCAATCGTGAGCCTGGCGAGGCGTCGTGTGGGGCTGGCTCGAGGATCGACCCTTTCGTGGAACGGGTCGGCTAGTGTTCGAGATAGGGCGCAAGTTCGACACCGTTGATGATGGTCTGCTGCCCGGCTTGAGCGCCCCGGTCGGTTATGACCAACCGCGACGTTGTCTGTTTGGCGCGAAATACGACGCGGTGCCAATTGAAGTGGAACTTGTTGTCGCCCTTAAACAGAGCGTTGTAATGCCCACCACCGTTGGTCACGATCTCCATAAAGGAGAGCTCGGGTTGNACGTCGGCATTCTCGATTTCGANTCGCANGTGATGATCGCGTGNGGTGGAGTGACCGGACGCCAATTCACGGTAGTCGGCGGTGAACATCCGCACAGAATAGAGCCGNCCAGGGACCAGTGATTTGACCGTCTGCAGAAGCCTGTTCGGGCGTTTTCCGTTGCTGGTCATCACGACAAACTGATCTCCCACGCCATCAGCCAGGCCACCGCCGGTGGCATCAGCTGCAGACCAGACATCGCGTTGGAAACGCCCCTGCAACCACCCGAATCGCGGCGAGGACGCGGTAAAGATGCCACCCTGTTCGGCCGGTTGTACAGTCCATCCCCGCGCGCGGTCGTGAAAATCGCCGTTGCTGATGTGCGGTAGCAGATAGGGATCCTTCGTTAACCGATCNCGCCTCCCCTCGATACAGTAATGACGATTGAGGGCGACCGACCATCGCAGGATCTCCTCGTCGGCGTACGATCCGTGATACCACAACAGGCCGTACAATCCGCGAAATGCCGGATCATTGGCCAGCAGATGCATTTGCATATCGAGGTAGACCCGGTAGTCGACGTCGGGGTAGATATTTTGTGTCTCGTGGGGCAGCGAAATATATCCCAACCCGATCACCGTTTGCGTCGCTGCGCGTGGAAAAAAGTCCTGGTAGCGCAACATGCTCAATTTCAGTTTACGGGTCATGTAATCGCGAGCTGCCGCGAGCGTCGGTTGTTCAAGCAGGTATTCCTCTTCAACCAAACGGTAGCCAGCGTCGAACAGGGCGCGGCAAAAGTCGCGCGCAGGTTGAGACCCGTACAGGTCGTTGCAATAGGGATAGAACACCTTTTCCCGCAACGCGGGGTCGGCGGCGATCCGACGGATCGCATCGGTAAAGAAGGGAAATTCCTGCGCGTACGAGTGCCCCGCCAGTTCGTCGAGTAGGAGTCCGTAGTCGCTCGTTCCCAGGGTTGCCGACCATGCGCTGAACGGCCCCCGAGCTGTCAACGGGCGGTCCTTCTGGAGCAACCAGTGCAGGTTGTAGTAGAGCAGGTGTCGTTTCCCGCTGTTACTCCACTGGCTGAGATGCCCCGGTTCGATGCGATTGGAGTCCCGGATCAGGACCACGTTGGTGTTGTCGAGGAGTTTGATGGTCTCTAAATAGTCCCACGTGTACGGTCCGTAACTCTTGACCCACGGACTTGGATCGTAACCCAGCTCGGTGTAGATCAACTCGGGGATGGCGCGCACCACGACGCGCCCGTGAGCGGCCAACGTGTGGTTTCCCCGTTTCAAGTACCGCATCGATTCCACCGCGCCTCGCCGCACCCATACCCAGCCATTGCGTGGGTTGGTAAACGTCACCTGCCCGTTTGCGTCGGGAACGTCCGCCAGCTCGGCGACGAAGTTGTTGAGCCGTGTTGCGTTTCCGAAGGGGGCGCTGGCCACCGCGTCCAAAGGCTTGACGGTCAGCGGCCCCGCCGCGGGTCGGGTATCCGCCATACGCACTTCATAACGGTAGGAGCCGGGCGCAAGAGAAGTACTTGACGTCCAGGCGGCGACGTGACGATCGTGCGTGACAGGCAGTTGATGTGATGCGACAAGATCGCCCCCGTGATCACGCACCGTGATACGGAGCAACTCACCTTTGTGTGGAACGGGACGCAGATCGCCGTAGTCCACTTCGATGACCGGTGCATTGGTCGCCGGGATGACGTGCGCTGCCACTTTGAGGGTGTCCACCTTCTCCAAATCATGGCCCCTCGCTTGGGCCTCATCGAGGTAGTGGTTTCTGATCTCATCCGCAGACAAGCACCGGTTGTAGACCCGCACTTCGTCCATCATTACGGTCACAGGTGGGATCACCTTTCCACCCCAGATGACTGGGTAGCGCAAGAAAAAGTGACCGCCAGCGGCGACCTCGGTACTGGGCGCCGCGACGGTATTCTGTAATTCGCCGTCGGTATAGGTGCGGGCAGCGCGTTCGTCGAATGTGGCGACGACATGGTGCCAGGTTTTGATGGGTGCGGGAGCCGAACAGTCAGTGCGCGCCCGGTCCGTGCCGAGGTAATACCATGCATGCCCGCTGTAACTGAGAAGATAGCTGTCTATCGATTTTCCGACCAAACCGGGTTCGCCACCCGACTGGCGCTCGTTCTCGCCGTAGAGCCAGAGTTCGATGGTCATCGAACCGGTCAGATTGAGGCTCGGACGGTTGCCGCAATCGACATAGGCCGAGGCATCTTCAAACCGCAGTACATGACCAGTGCCGGGTGGGCCCGGGACGTACTTCGCACCCAGATTCTTTCCGTGATTGCCGTATCGCGACGCATCCTTGACCGTGTCAGAGGGCCCTTCATCGAAAGTGTAGTGGGCCACCAGCGCGGGGTCGTCGGCCGCATTGGCGGCCAATGATACAAACATCGCGAAGAGGTGCGCAAGGTTGGTCGTTTGANCGAACCTGGCCATATCGTTGCTCGCGTTCTATCGGCTCGCGATGCGGGGGGTCCGCTGCGCATGTTGCGAACCGGGCGGCCCCTCCGGGACGATTTGTCGTCTTCTAATATAGCGTGCCGTGGTATTGGGGTGTCAGCTTGGCGGGAGTCTTCTGCAGTTCGGCGAGCGGCTGGCCGCAGCGTATTTCTTNACCGTTCATAGAACCACTTGACAGGAAACCGGGCCACGCGTGAACCAGCGTTGGAGCCGTAGCCGACGATGGCCAGATCGTCGATGAATAGCAGGGACGGGTAACCGTAGCGCTCCTGGGGATCGCCCGCGATGATTCGCTCGTTGATCCATGTCTGGCCGTCGTCTTTGGAAATTACCGAAACAAACGGCGTTCGCAACCCGTTTTCTCCACCGACGCTGCGCAGCAGGAGCAGGTCGCCAGTCGAGGGGATGCGTTTGACGTTCAGAGCCGAAGACCAGGCGGGCAGCTTGAGTTCCCGGATTGCTTCTCCCTTACTCCACGTTGTCCCTTTGTCCGTTGAATACGAACGCAATACGAAGCGGCTGTAAGTCCGACAGAGCATCATCAGCCGCCCATCTTTCAACTCGACGACGTGCGGNTCCTGGGCTTCGATCGGCAGCGCGTTGACCTCGGTAGACTTGGTCCAGCTATAGCCATTGTCGTCGGAGAAGAAGACGCTGCTGACATAGCCCGCATGATCGCCTCCCTCGACCTGGGCTTCCCTTTCCACCGGGGCAATCAAACGGCCGGTGGATAGACGTATCGGTTTATCGTTGAACAGACCGTCCGAGGCCATGAAGAGTTGATCGCCCCACGTCTGGCCTTCGTCCGTCGACCGGCGATAGTAGCTGATCTTGTAGACCGGGCGGGTTTTCCGCACATAGTACTGGTAAGACAGCAGCAGATCGCCATTGCCAGCGCGGGTGAGACTGGGGTGGAAATAGCCGGCGTTGCCGCCCGGCTTTGTCGCCAGTTGAAACGACGCTTCCCAGGTCTTGCCGTTGTCATGCGAAAAGGAACCCCTCAATTCTCCGTCGTGGTCCAGGGCCATCAGCAAACGCCCATCCTTGAGCGGNTCGATATCGGCGAGCGTGACTCCCGATTCAAGCTTGGTTTCTTCAAAGCCCGGCGGCTCACCAGCGTTGACAGCCAACGTCAAGACGACCAACGCGAGCACCAATGTCCAAAACGGTGCATTCTTGATTCGATCCATGGTTGAGACTCCGTCGTCGTAATTCAAATCGGCCCGGTTCCTGCGGGCGGATTGTGGTTTCAGCTGCTGCAACGTTCCACGTCTCCGTCGTCCTTCCAACTGACCAGCTCGCAACACACCTAGGCCAGAATCTCTCGCACGACGCGGGGCCGTTCGACCCCGGTCAATCTCTCTTTCAAGCCGCGGCGTTCGAAAAATAGATTGTCGTGGTGCAGGCCGAGCTGATGCAGGATCGTTGCGTTCCAGTCCGCAATGCTGACAGGGTTCTCGACGACCCGATACCCCAGGTCGTCTGTGGCTCCGTGAAGCGCGCCACCCTTGACGCCTCCGCCGGCCATCCAGGCGGTTGCGGCAAACTGATTATGGTCGCGCCCCGCGGCATTGGCGACATCACGTTGAAATTGGGCGATCGGCAAACGACCGAACTCGCCGCCCCAAACAACCAGCGTGCTGTCGAGTAGCCCGCGTTGCTTCAAATCCCGCAGCAACGCGGCGACCGGCTGATCTGTTTTGTACGACGCAGCCCACAGGTCATTCTCCAAATGTGAATGCATGTCCCAAAGTTGGCTGTTGATCACAATCTGCACGACGCGAACACCCCGTTCAATCAACCGTCGAGCCATGATACAGCGACGCGCATAGGAATCGGGCCCGGAGATCGCGTGCAATCGGCCCGAATACGGCGACTTGCGGTCGACGCCGTACATCTCTAACGTCGCACGCGACTCGCGCGACAAGTCGAGCGCCTCGGACGCTGTGACCTGCAATCGCGCGGCAAGCTCATAGCTGGCAATCCGTGCGTCGAGTCGGGGCTGAAAGGGTCGGTCCCTCTGGTGGATGTTGTCGAGCTTCGACAACAGGTCACGCCCGGCGGCAACGAAGTCCGTCGGTCCCTGCTCCTGGGCGTGAAGGTTGAGGATCGGCGAACCCTGGCTGCGCAGCCGCGTGCCCTGGTGAACCGGCGGCAAGTAGCCCGATTGCCAGGTGGCCGTTCCGGTCACCGGTAACCCGTCGGGATCATCCAGCACCACGAACGACGGCAGGTTCTTGTTCTCGGTACCCAGTCCATACGATACCCAGGACCCGAGTGTCGGCAGGTTTGCCTCCGTCTTGCCACAGTGCATCTCATACACCGCCGGCGGGTGACTTGGACTCGTGGCGACCAGCGAACGGACGAAGGCAATATCATCGACCACCTCTGCGATGTGCGGGAACACCTCGGAAACCCACATGCCACTCTCGCCGTGCTGTCGGAACTGGTAGGGCGACCCGAACACATTCCCCGCCTGCTCCGGGTCCTGCACGTCGGAGGCGGAGAGCTTGTTGAGGTACGGCCGACCGTGCAGTTGGTTCAACAAGGGCTTGGGGTCAAACAGGTCCATTTGGCTGGGACCACCGTTCATGAACAGTTGGATCAGCGACTTGGCTCTCGGTTCCTGCGGCCCTGACGACTCTGCGGCGAGCGTCGACGACGCAAAGAAGTCGTCGAGCAGGCAACCGGTCAACGCGGCACCAGCAACGCCATTCAGCGCGGTGGAGAAGAAGTTGCGTCGGTTGGCGTTCTGGGGTTGGTTTGCTTGTTGCATTGTTCGCCGGGATTCGTTCCACATCAATCGATATAAATGAATTCAGCCGAGTTCATCAACGTATGGCAATACTTCGCCATCGCTTTGAGCCTCGCTTCGCTTGTTTCAGTACCACCTGTCACTGCGCTTGCGGTCAGTCGCTCCAAGGCTTTCACTGCAAGTTCGCGTTCCTCGTCAGTCGGTTCCCGACCGAACGCGATCCGATGCGCCAATGCGACTCGCGTCTCAGTCGTTTCGCTCGCTTCCTTGACCACTCTCTCGGCAAACGAACGAGCCCACTTCCGAACGTTGCTGTCGTTCATTAAATGTAACGCTTGCGGAGCGACCGTCGATTCGGTTCGCCGTGTGCAATTCGGTGTCATTTTTGGGAAGTCAAACACTTCCAGAATCGTCGGCGTGGTTTTCGTCGTTTGTTTCGTGTAAATGCTCCGTCGCCAGCCCTTGTCAGTCGGACTCGTATAGGCCAGCCCGTCCTCGCGTGTTTGGACGGCTTGTGGCGGACCTCCCAGAGAAGGATCGAGTCGACCGGCAACAACCAATAGCGAGTCGCGTAACGCCTCCGCGTCCATCCGTCGCATCGGCATGCGACTGAGCAACACGTTGTCCGGGTCTTTCTTTACATGATTGGGGGTGACGCGCGACGACTGCTTCCACGTTCTGGAATTCATGATCAGTCGATGCAGTTGTTTCATACTCCAACCGCGCCGCACGAATTCAACGGCCAGCCAGTCGAGCAACTCAGGGTGCGACGGNTTGTCACCGGCGGCACCGAAATTATCGAGCGTGGAAACCAGCCCGCGTCCAAAGTGGCCGTGCCAAACCCGATTCACGACGACCCGCGAGGTGAGCGGATGACCGGGTTGCGTCAACCAGCGGGCTAGCGCCAGACGTCGCCCGGTCTTCGGCGCGCCTTCCCAGGGTGTTGTGATCTCGAACGCTGCGGTCGTGCCGGCGAAGACGGNGGGCGTGGCGGGCGCGACACGCCGGCCGGGCGATTCCGGATCGCCCCGACGGAACAAGTACGTCGGCGAAGGCTCACCACGGTCCCACAGTGCGCGGATATCCGGGCCGGATCGAATCTTGTCCCGTATTCCTTTGGCCGTCTCGTCTGTCTCCTCTTGAAACTTCTTGAATTCCGCGTCGACTTCGGCCAACTTGATGCGATCCACCGTGAGCAGATCTTCGTGCTGTTCGACAAGCTGCTGCTGGCGGTCGGATCGTGACCGCGCAGGCGTGGACAGGGCAACCCGTATCTCGTTGCGCAGCGGCTGTTCGATTTGCAGCCAGCGTNGCTCGACCAACGCGCGACGTCCTTTGATGTCGCGCTGCCGCACTTGTTCTTTTAACGCCACGTACTGGTGGCGCAACTCCTCTTCCGCGGGCAGTTCGCGACGACGTTGCTCAAAGAATGTTTTCGCGTTGGTACCCGGTGCCAGATAGGGGATCAGCCGCTCGCCGCCCACTCGCCAGGGTCGATAAAAGTCGTCCTGACGCTCAGGCGGGAGCCAATCGTATTCGTCGAACGCGCCTTGAAATACGGCCTTCATCGCGTAGTAGTCGTGTTGTGAAATGGGATCAAACTTGTGGTCGTGACATTGCGAGCATTGCAGGGTGATTCCCAGGACCGATGCGCTGAAGACCGTTATTTGCTTCGCGATTGTGTCCATCCGAAACGGCAGGAAGCTGTCGAGCCGATTGTTCGTCTTGTCGTGCACCATACGCATGAAGCCGGTTGCGATCATGCAATCGAGCATCTCTCGTGTCACCTCGGTCGCGTTTTGGTAATCCACCAATTCGTCGCCCGCAATCTGTTCCACCAGAAAACGATCCCACGGTTTGTCGTCATTGAACGACCGCACCACGTAGTCGCGGAACCGCCAGGCGTGATTCCAATCGAGATAGCCGACCGTATCGAGCCAAGAACGGCTCCACCGCTCGCCGTAGTGGTCCGAATCGAGCAGCCGTTCAACCATCCGTGGCCACGCCTCCGGCGATGCATCGGCGAGGAACCTCTCGATCTCGTCCGGCGACGGTGGAAATCCGACCAGGTCGAGCCACGCGCGGCGCAGCAATACGGTACGCTTTGCCTCGGGCGAAAACGTCATCCCTTCAGCCCGCANTCGCCGCAGCACAAATGCGTCCATCGCCGATGCGCCTGCGATCGAGGGTGCCACGATCGACGCAGACGGCGCGCGAAACGCCCAGAAGTTATCCGCTTCCAGTTCCGTCCGCTCTCGCCGCGAGGGCGATCGCAACGGGCCCGGTGGCGGTGCGCCCGCGGCAATCCATCGGTCGATAGCTTCCACTTCGTGCAACCGAACTGCGGTGACAGCCGCCTCGACCATGCGATCGTTCGGCGGCATCTCTCGGGCATGAATCCGTTGCAGCAGCGGACTCCCTGTCGGGTCGCCCAGAANGATGACAGGACCNGAGTCGCCGCCGGCAAGAATGGACTCATACGNGCGAAGATCGAGTCCACCGTCCTGAAAGTTTCGGCCGTGGCAACTCGCGCACCGCATCAACAAGATCGGGATCACGTCGTCGGCCGTCACGGCCCGCGACGACGAGACGGCCTCTGGAGAAAGTTCTTCGATCCACCGCCGAATCGCTGCCACTTCACCGGGGCGCAGTTTGGTTTTNCCGTCGGCGGGCATCTCGCCCGTTGTGATCAATTCGAACAAGCGACTGGCCCGGGGATCTCCGGCGGCGATGACGGAGCCATCAACACTGCCGCGGAACAGCCCCGCGATTTCTCGCAGGTCGAGTTCTGCATCCGGTTCTGTCGCGCCATGGCAACGGACACAATGTTTCTGGAAAACGGGTGCGACCTGCTGCTCGAATGTCACCACGTAGGGGTCGAACGCAGAACATCGACCTGCTGTCACGCCGCCAAGGTAGAGCAGCACACAGCACAGGATTCGCTGGATTACTGTCACGTCGTTCGCAACCTTCCACCGTTTGGTTTCGTGACCACCACAATTCTATCGTCTGGTGTTGTTTCCCGCACGCGGACGGTTCTCACGTCAGGGCCGGCGCGCCCGAGGGTTGCCCGACGATCGTACCGTTTGCTAATGCTTGCATGCGGCCGGAGATGAGCGTAGAGAAGTTCGTGTGCGTCGAACCCCATTGCATCCCTCAATATCTATAATCGTTCCAGAGAACGCTGCCGCGCACCTCCTGCTAGGGTGAAAAGTCAGCCGCTGGGGTGAGTTCGCGGGGATGCGGCAAGCGATGCCGCCCGCGACGTTTACGGGGAAACGTGATCCGATGATTCGACGATCGTCACAACGGTGTGTGTTAGCGTTCTTCCTGCTGGCGT